>JAYTGR010000542.1:0-4605 GCA_043733205.1 Chthonomonadaceae bacterium | reverse complement strand
GGCTGGCAGGTGACCGGAGCGGGAGACTTCAACGGCGACGGGCAGATCGACCTGGTGTTTCAGAATGCGCAGACGCATCAGGTGGCTGTCTGGTTTCTGAACGGCACGACGCTGATCGGCGGCGGACTTCTCAATGCGGCTCCCGACAGCGGCTGGAATGTCGTCGGTGTCGCGGACATTACCGGGTCGGGGCGGCGCGATATCCTTTTCCAGAACTCTGCGTCCGGTCAGCTCGCCTACTGGACCGTCACGGGGCAGACCGTCACGGGGTCGGCCCTCATCGCGAATATTCCCGGCGCAAACTACAGGGTGGTGGCTCTTACCGACCTGAACGGCGACAACAATCCCGACCTCGCTTTCCAGAACACCCAGACAGGGCAGACCGCCGTCTGGTTTCTAAACGGTGTCGTCCTGCAGGGCGGCGGGCTGACCTCCCTCAGACCGGACGCCGGATGGAAAGCAGCCGGACCGCGCTAAAACCGCGCTAAACGTCCCCCTCTCCTCCCTATTAAGACGAAGGAGGGGAGGGGAAGTCTTCAGGGGGAGGAGCTGCTGTGGGTCAGAACCCACTGCAGATCGTTCTGCGCGACTTCGTTCAGTGCCCGACTGGTCGCCGTATCGAGGTGCAGCGTCTGGTTGAGCACTCCTATATAGGCCAGGGAGAGGCAGACAAGCAGGGGAAGCGTCAGGCGGCGCAGCCCCAGCAGTACAGCCGACAGTGGCTCGATACGGCGCCAGAAGCTCCAGAGACCGACGACGATCACCAGAGCCATCGTCAGCCCGGAGCCCAGCAGTGCTGTCTGGAGCGCATCTTCCGGGGCGGCGGCGGGGGGCGATTCCCATGATGCTCGTCAGCAGCTGCGCGACTGGATGCAGACTGCTGAGAAAGTAACGCCGCTCGTAAAGGTTCAGCAGAAGCGGCACAATCAGAAAGGCCGTCATGCGCAGTGTCGTCCCCGATTTCCAAGAGTCGGCAGTCTCCTCAGAAGAGCCCGACTGCCTGGGACGAGAGCGGCGGAAATAACGGTTCAGAGGCAGCGTCAGCAGTGTCAGGCCGCTCAAAAAAAGCAGCGCGGTACGCGGAGACGCGAACCCGATAAAGAGCATCGTGCCGCTGCCGACGGTCAGGCAGAACAACAGTGCGATCGTGATGCGGCGTGCCAGCGGTGAGGTGGTCGAACGGCAGCTGTAGCGGCTCCACAGGGCGGCGAACAGGGCGGCGGCAGCCAGGGTAAACATCTGCTGCAGCAGACAGATACCGGTCATCCAGCTGCCGAACAGCGGCACCAGAGGAATGCCGGGAGGAATGCCGGGATAGGAGGCGTCGTAGCGGGCGACATCGACACGTTTGCGCAGCTCGCAGCATTCGGTCACTTGTCGGCGTATCCAGGCGGTGTCTTTCCCATGGCGGATCAGCAGGGCCAGATAGCGCGGGGCGCGTCGTTCCCACTGCACGGGAATCTGGATCGCCCCGGTAGGACGGCGATCCGTTCCGTCGGTGGCCGCGAGCAGAATAACGTCGGTGCCATTGAGCGCCTCGTAAGACCAGGAGGCGGTTTCGCGCATGATGATGCCGAGCATCGCGAGATTGCGCCGGATACGCAGCGCCTCCTCGTCGTTCCCGGCTTCGGCGGCGCGCTCCGCGTGCCATCTTGCCATCTCGACGGCGTGGCGGATCTCAAAGAGATGCGGAAAGTCGATCAGAGAGAGCGGACCGATCTTCTGCATCGCCCCATGATCGCCGTAGGCAGCGGAATAGAGCCGCCACTGTCCCAGAACCTCTTCATAAACGTAAGCATCCCAGCGCGGCTTATGCGCCGCCCGCGTGATGGCGCTGAGCGCCTCTTCGTCGCGGTGCGCGGCAAAATACGCGGCGGCGAGCATGGCAGGCCAGAAGGCGTTGTCGGCATCACGCGCCTCTCCCGAGGTCAGGGCCCATTCGATCAGGCGCACATCGCGCCGCCAGACCCCTGCAGAAGGAGCCGACGCCGAATGCCGGCGAGAGGTTGTGACGGCGGTCTCGATGATTTCCGGGCGCTGAATGCGGATACGGCTGGCCATCATATAGCGGGCCAGATGCGCATAACCGCCTGGCTGCGTCGGAAAATCGCGTGCCAGCTGCGTCAGGCGGAAGAGTACATGGTCGTTTTCGTCTCCGGACGATCCGAGATTCTCATTGGGGGTTGCCAGAGCGGTCGCTCGCCCAACCTGCAGGAGATAGTCGCCCGGAGCGGCTCCTGCGGTCGTGTCCAGTCGGCTGACTTCCCGTTCCGTTTCGTGGGCATCCGCGATGCCCATAAACGGCCAGGTCTGTTCCGACAGAGCAAACTGGAGCTGCCCTAGCAGAGTGAAGCGTACCGTAGGCAGGGCCAGGAGCCCGACAGTCACACCCAGGACGATCCCGATCAGCCAGCCGGAGCGGAACGGAGACTGCCGTATCGACTTCGCGGGCAGAGGAGTCTGTTCCAGGAGGGCGCTCATGACGTTTTCCTAACCCCGGACGAGCGCATCGGGGAGCGAACCGTGCTGCTGCGCCGGCGGCGTGCCGGACGGCTGAGGTTTGGATGCGGAAGAGGGAGCGGCGGGCAGATCCGCCTTTTCGCTGCTGCGAGGGCGTCGAAGCGAAGGAATGGACCAGAGGAAGGCAGCGCGGGGAGAGGGACGGTTCAGCAGAGACTCCAGTGGGACAGGCGGTTCGTTGGTCTGGGCTGCGCTGACGCGATGGATCTCCCTGGCAGTGCGCGCAGTGTCCTCGACAGGATGCAGGGCGGTGAGCAGGAACACCGCCGTCAGAAAAGCTGCCGCGATTGTGCCGCCGGCGATCTGCGTCAGATAGAGATTGGGAATGGTTTCCGAACTGGCCCAGAGTTCGCGCATGCGCCGGAAACACCTCTGCCCGAGGGTCAGACGTTCGGGCAGGCCGAGTGCCAGCAGAATATGCTCGTCCAGACGGCGCCCGGTTTCGTTATCGAGCGCGAAATCTTCCCGGGTGAGGGCGAGATGCAGTGTCCGATCCGACTGCGCCGCTTCCTGGCAGTCCCGGCATCCGGCCAGATGATCGTCCAGCGCTTCCCATTCATAGCGTGACAGGTCTCCATCCGCACGGCGCGAGAGCAGCATGCGCCACCCCAGGCAGCGGTCAGACATGATTGACTTCCTCCTCCAGAGCGGTCCAGCGGCGTCGAAACTGCTCGCGGGCGGTGTTGAGGCGGGAACGCACGGTGCCGACCGGAATGTTGAGGACATCGGCGATCTCCGCATATTCCAGTCCTTCCACCTCGCGCAGCACCAGCGCCGCGCGCATCGGCGGAGTCAGCGAATCGAGCACCTGGGCGACAGAAAGGCGGTTTTCGACATCGGGGGAGACGGCCACGAAGTGCGCCACATTCTCTTCCAGCGGCATCTCCGAGGTCATGCTTTTGCGGCGCATACGGTCCAGGCAAAGATTGATGACAATGCGGTAGAGCCAGGCATAAAAACCGGAATCGCCCCGAAACTGTCCGATCTGACGAAAGGCTTTCACAAACGCCTCCTGCGCCACATCTTCCGCCTCGCGGGAGTTGTGCAGAACATGGGCCG
Organism: Chthonomonadaceae bacterium; assembly: GCA_043733205.1. Classification (GTDB taxonomy): domain Bacteria; phylum Armatimonadota; class Chthonomonadetes; order Chthonomonadales; family Chthonomonadaceae; genus JANXLO01. The sequence goes on along the minus strand of JAYTGR010000542.1, from coordinate 1,026 downwards.
CCAGACGCACGACGCGGTCCCGATACCGATTCAAAACCCAGCGTATCGCCCGTTCGTCCCCCAGTGCGCACCGGTCGAGCCAGGCGCGCTCTTCGCGGCGCTGCAGGGCCTCCTCGGCCTCCCCGGTCTTCCCGGGAGCCATGATTGTCTCCGCCATTTTCCAGACGTTGGTTGTCATCTCCGCATACCCTCCACCAGCAGCCTACAAAAATAGTGACGCTCTCTCGATCCGCTTTTGTTCGCCGTGCCCGGTTCCCTGACTCTCCCGAGAAGGCGGAAGAAGCTCCGCTTTGTGACGGGGCAGGGTAATCGTTTCCACTGAAGGGGGCAGCTGGCTTCTTCGTCGATGCCGCAGTACTATTTTCGCTCTTCCTTCCCCGGATTCCTCCTGGCATTCAGGGATCGGCAGCGGAGGCAGCGCCCGGTCCGCTGGCTGTAGACAAGCGTTCAGAAAAATGTTATACTCTCTCTACGTGTGTCTGTAACTTATTCCTGTTCAGGAGCGAACGACCTATGAGCGCGGCCTCTTTGCCCATTCTCTGGGCCAACTGTGTGAACCAACTGAAAGATCGTGTCAACAACCGCTCGTTCTGGGAAGCCCTGGAGCATACGCGCGCAATCACCATCGAGAATGGAACGCTGGTCCTTGGGCTCGAACCGGAAGAGTACACGCACGCCAGCGTCATCACGCAGGTCTCCCTGCTGCATATCGTGCACGAGGTAGTGCGCCAGCTGTTCGGCCAGCCCCTGAAGGTGCGTATCATCGAGGGCCTCGGCCTGGCGGACTGGGAAGCGGCTAAGACACAGGATGCGTCCATCGCGGCGATGAAGGTGGCCGCCCCCGCAGCGCGTCCTGCCGCAGCCGCCGGCACCGGATGGGACGCCGTTACGGAACGGCTGTCAAGCCTCTATGCGGAGGCTCCTTTCCGGGCGCTGCCGCAAGGCAAAGCCCGTTATGCCAATGAGGCGCTCTATCTGCTGGTGGATGCGATGGACACTCTCTATCAGGACGGCGCGGACGAGCAG
>JAYTGR010000541.1:0-12022 GCA_043733205.1 Chthonomonadaceae bacterium | reverse complement strand
GCGGTTCCCGGCCAGCGTCTGCCGAGATAAAATTTCAAGGTTCGCGCCACGCCCGCCTCGCCGCCATGATAAGCTTGAAACAGCCAGTCTTCCCTGGGAAAACGGCGGTAGAGGCGCAGCAGATAGCGCGTCTGTGCGGCGATGGCCTGCGCAGGATCGTAGCGGGCGTCCACGGCCCGTCGGCGCTGGCGCAGACTCTCCATTGCCTGCTGCAGCTGCGGCCGCTGGGCATACTCTTCTGCAGTCAGGCGCGGTGCGCCGGGTGCGCTGGGATCGGCACCGGGAAGGTGCAGGTAGTCCATCCAGGCGATGCGCAGACGCAGGCCTTCGATCTCCTGCGTCAGCCGCCGCGAGGCGGGCAGATCGACCTTCAGCCCGACGCCCCGGCTCGTTCCCGCAAGCCACTGCGCCACACCGACCGCGTCGGAAACAGAGACGGAGTCGGGCTCCCCGCCCGACTCCAGCAGCAGATCGGCTTCCTGCAGCGCGATCCAGCGGGCTTTCGCCTCCTCGGGTGTGCTGCCGCCCTCGTCCTCCGCGATCTGTGCGAAGATCGGCTGCACCTCCGCCTGCTCGGCCGCAGCCTCTACCAGCGGTGCAGTCTCCTTCACCACCCGTTCGATGTCCGGCAGCGACGCCAGTCGGCCCCGAATACGCTTGTGCAGACTCTCCAGCAGCAGCGTGGTCCTCTGCTCGCGACTCAAGCGTCCAGGCAGAGGCACATTCGTCGGAACCGGTGGATAGTAGACTTTGGCCGCAGGCGGAGGCAGCACAGGGACAGGGGCGTGCCTGCATCCCGAGAGCAGCAGGACAGCCAGCGCCATTCCAGGCGGAACTGGGGACGAGGGACGCAAACCCTTCGCCACGGCGTTACTGCGTCTCCAGCGCGGACAGCACGTGGGCGGCGATCTCCTGGGAGCCCAGAGGAGTGACGCCGTGCTCTGCTATATCGGCGGTTCGATGGCCTGCATCGAGAACCTGTGCCACGGCGCGCTCGATGGCCTGCGCGGCGGCGTCCTGCCCCAGAGAGTGCCGGAGCAGCAGGGCGCAGGAGAGAATAGTCGCGAGCGGATTGGCGATGCCTTTACCGGCGATGTCCGGCGCCGAGCCGTGGATCGGCTCATAGAGGCCGAAGGTGCCCGCCCCTGCGGCTGTCGGAGTGGCCCCGAGACTGGCGGAAGGCAGCATGCCCAGACTGCCGGTCAGCATGGAAGCTTCGTCGCTCAGGATGTCGCCGAACATGTTTTCGGTCACGATCACGTCGAACTGTTTGGGATTGCGCACCAGCTGCATGGCGCAGTTGTCTACCAGCATGTGGGAGAGCTCGACATCGGCGTATTCCCCGGCGAGCGCGCTGACGGTTTCGCGCCAGAGCCGGGAGGTCTCCAGAACATTGGCTTTGTCTACCGAACAGAGGCGTTTGCCGCGCCGCCGTGCCGCCTCGAACCCGATGCGGGCGATCCGAACGATTTCGGCGCGGGTGTAGACGCAGGTGTCGGTGGCGCGCTCGCCGCCCTGATCGCGGCCTTTCGGCTGCCCGAAATAGATTCCGCCCGTCAGTTCGCGCACGACCAGGAGGTCGAGCCCCTGCGCGACGATGTCGGCGCGCAGGGAAGAGACGCCCGCCAGCGCCGGAAACAGGGTCGCAGGGCGCAGATTGGCGAAGAGGCCGAGCTCTTTGCGCAGGGGCAGGAGCGCTCCCACTTCGGGGCGCAGCGAGGAGGGCTGCACCGTGTCCCACTTGGGACCGCCGACCGCACCGAGCAGGACGGCCTCACTGCGCTTACACAGTTCCAGAGTGGGGGGGGGAAGCGGATGTCCGGTGGCGTCGTAGGCGATGCCTCCGATGAGCGCCTCTTCGAACTCCAGCGGAATGCGGAACTGGCGGCCTGCTGCGGCCAGCACTTTGACCGCTTCCGCCACGATCTCGGGGCCGATCCCATCTCCCGAAAGCACTGCGATCCGATACGTCATTGTCTGTATTTCTCTCTCCAGGGAATTTGCGCGTCTGTGCGCTAGGCACAAAAGCACCGCTGTACAAATTGCAAACGCCGTTCTAAAGATCCACATGCAGCAGTTTGAGATACGACTCCATGCCCCTGCTCTGCCAGAACGCCTGCCCGACCGGGTTGGCTTCCGCGACATAGAGTTCGATGGCGAGCGCCTTGCGGGCGATAAACCAGCGGCGGATCTCCTCGAACAGAGCGGTCCCGACACCGCGCTGCCGCCACTCCTCCCGCACGAAAGCGTCGCCGATAAAGCCATAAGCGCCGGGCAGGGGGCTGACGTGGCGTGTCTGCAGCTCTCCGATCAGGTAACCGACCAGCTGCCCGGTGGCCGCATCTTCCGCGACCAGCACCCGCGCATCGCGGGAACGCATCGTGTCCTGCGCATGCCGAATATACCGGTGTTCCGCTTCGGGCGCGTAGTCGAACCGGGGATCCAGCGCACGGTGAAACAGCATCAGTTCCCGCCACAGAATCCCGATCCCCTCGCTGTCGTATCGACGCGCATCTCGGATACGAAGCCCGTTCATGCTGCTCTCGTCCTCCGTATCGCGGGGCTCAGAACGTGTCCAGAAAGGCAATTCGACCTCTTTACCGCTCGGGCCGCACTGTCGGAGTCGTGCCATGCCAAACGCCCTGCGAGACACTGTGTACATGGGCAACGGCGGTGGGAGGCGCGCCGATCGCCTCTTCCATTTCACTGAATATGGCGCCGGAGACCGTGGCGTCGGGAAGGCGGTCCGTACGGGCGACCGATTTTTCCAGGTCGCGCAGGTCGAAGAAGTTGCGTCCGGCGACATTGCGCAGTTCGCGCGCGGTCATATCGGGGTGCGCGACGACGGCGATACGCTTGCCTTTGGTGCGCACCAGCTCCAGTGCGCGTTCAAAATCGCTGTCGCCGCTCATCAGAATGCAGGTGTCGTAGAGAGCGACCGTGTTGAACATATCGATGACAAGCTCGATATCCAGGTTCGCTTTTTCGACCATCTCCCCTGTCGTATCGTCCACCATTTGCTTGATCGCTTTGGTGCGCACGGTATACCCGGAATACATCAGGTACTCATGGAACGCGCTGTCTCGATTTTTGGTCTGGGTATCGGCGCCGGTATAGTAGTACGCTTCACTGATATTCGCTCCAGCAGCCTGGCCGAAGAAAGAGAGCACTTTCCGAAAGTCGATATACCAGCCTAATTTTTTCTGGGCGTAATACATATTTGCGCCGTCTACAAAAATGGATACTCGTTGCACTGCTACCCCCTGGACTAGATCACCTAGCGATAAAAGAAACACAGCGATAAAAGAAACACAAGGTTTGGGTCGATATGGGATTCGCAGGCGTCTGACATTCCTGTATCGCGGACGATTGCTGCATGGACATACACCAGAAACACCGTCGGGTCAATGTCGGCGTCTGACATTCCTGTATCGCGGACGATTGCTGCGGGCAGCAATCCGCGTTCACCTGCCTGTTTCGAAGCGATTCCGCATGAGGCAAACATATTCCTGCTTCTGCGGGGCAGAGAACAAAAGAATCCTGTTTTTCGGCGTTTTAAAACCAAAACAGGGCACGAGATCGCTGTGATCTCGTGCCCTTGCGGAAAAATATGCGTGTTCAGAAACTCAGTTGAGGCAGAGGCCATCCAGCTGGCGGAAGCGAACACGGTAGGCGACAGCCTGCGGAATATCTGTGACTTCGACCTGGAACGGCGCGGCTTGGCCCGAAGGCAGGGGATCGAAGGCGACCATGCTGCTCTCGACCTGGACCGTTCGGTTCTGCGCATCCAGAAGTTCGACCACAGCCTCCACACGCGGGATCGCCTGACTATTGTGGCTGAGAACGGTGCCGGAAACGGTAACGAATCCGAGTTTACGCTCGACCGACGCGGAAGCGAGGGTCGCTTTCGCGCCTGCTTCGGAAGACGCCACCAGCTGCAGTTCGGCTGCAGGGCGCAGCGCACCGACAATACCGGCTGCGCCTGCCGCTGCCAGACCGCAGAGCGCCGCCAGCACTGTTACGCCGCAGAGCGCCGCCAGCACTATTACGCCGCAGAAAGCCCGCAGGCTCTGGCGCCGGGAAAGACGCGCCTTACGCATAGGTTTTACGACCAAAGCCGGACCGGGAGTGGGTTCGTATGATTCCGGGTTATCCCATCGCATCGGTAAACTCATTTTCGGGTTCCCTCCATCCTGGGGCAGTAAGAAGCTGATTCTTCACCGCCGCTCGCTTCAAGACGCCTGTCTGCAAAACAGTATACCTAATAAGGCGTATACTTGTCAACCTGTTTTGACGTTTTGCAGGAAATATTTTATTTTGTAGACGCGCATTCGTCTACCATTGTTCCTCCAAGGCTTTTGCTGCAGAGCTTTTGCTGCAGAGCTTTTTCTGCGCCTCTCGCTCTGTTACTACGGAAGACGATTGAATTCCGGAAAAGATCGGCAATTTTATTTGCGCGTGAAAAAACCGGCTCTCCTTCGGGAGAGCCGGTTCCACGGAACAGCCCGCGTTGAGGTTAATGGATCGCAGAGGGGTTCGGAACGACGCCGGGCAGCGGCTGGGCCTTGGGCGTTTGGCGCGGTTTCTTTGCACTGGATCGGGCCGCAGTCTGGCTGCTGCCGGTGTCGTTTGCCTGTGCCGTCTCCTTGGCCTGGCTGTCGGCCGGAGCCTCCAGGGCAAGATCCAGCACCTGGCTGACGTCGGTGACGAACTCGAAGCGCATGTTCTCCCGCACCTCGTCCGGCAGATCCTCCATGATGTCTTTGCGGTTCTTTTCGCACAGCACGATCGTGGTGATTCCGGCCCGCCGCGCCCCCAGCACCTTCTCTTTGACCCCGCCGACCGGAAGCACGCGCCCGGAGAGGGTGACTTCGCCTGTCATCGCCAGCAGGGGCTTCACGCGGCGGCCGCTGAAGAGCGAGGCCAGCGCGGTGGTCATCGTGATTCCGGCGGACGGCCCGTCCTTCGGGATCGCTCCTGCAGGCACATGGATGTGGACGTCGTTCTTTTCGTAGAAGTCCAGCGGCGCGCCGATCTCCCGGGCATGCGCCCGCACATAAGAGAGCGCGGCCTGCGCCGACTCCTTCATGACATCGCCCAGCTGCCCCGTGATCGTCAGAGTCGACGGGCGGTTCAGCGGACTGGGTGTGGACGCCGTCTCGATGAAGATGATGTCTCCTCCCATCGGGGTCCAGACCAGGCCTGTCGCCACTCCCGGCCGATCGACGCGCTCCATCGCCTCTTCGCGCTCGAAGCGCGGGGAGCCCAGGAACTCCTGCACCTGTGCCTGGGTGATCTCCAGGGTTTCGAACTTGCCCTCGGCGAAGCCCCGAGTCGCTTTGCGGCAGACCGCAGCGACTTCGCGCTCCAGGCTGCGGACGCCCGCCTCACGGGTGTAGCCGCGAACCAGGAACTGCACCGCCCGCGTCTGGAAGGTGAGCTTGCCGACGATACCGTGCTCTTCCAGCTGCTTCGGTATCAGATGCCGCTCCGCGATGGCGACCTTCTCCTCTTCGGTATAGCCTGCGATCTCGATGATCTCCATACGGTCGCGCAGGGGCGGCAGAATGGTATCGAGCACGTTGGCTGTGGTCACGAACAGCACTTTCGACAGGTCGAACGGCACGTCCAGATAGTGGTCTCGGAAGGCCGTGTTCTGTTCGGGATCCAGCACTTCCAGCAGCGCCGAGGAAGGATCGCCCCGGAAGTCGGAGGTGATCTTGTCGATCTCATCCATCATGAAGACCGGGTTGTTGGTTTCGGCCCGCTTGATGCCCTGCGCGATCTGACCGGGCAGCGCCCCGATGTAGGTCCGGCGATGGCCGCGGATCTCGGCCTCGTCCCGCACACCGCCCAGCGAGATGCGCACGAACTTGCGTCCCAGCGCCCGGGCGATAGAACGGCCCAGCGACGTCTTACCGACACCGGGAGGTCCGGAAAAACAGAGGATCGGCTGGCGGGCATTGCCGTCCGTGCGGTATTTGCGCACTGCCAGATACTCCAGAATGCGGTCCTTCACTTTTTCGAGGCCATAGTGATCGGTATCCAGCACCTCTTTGACCGCCATGATGTCCAGGTTGTCTTCGGTGCTGGTCTGCCAGGGCATCGCCACCATCCAGTCCAGATAGGTGCGCGTGACATTGTACTCCGGCGCAGCGGGATTCATGCGCGTCAGTCGGTCCAGCTCGCGCTCGGCCTCTTTCCGCGCCTCTTCCGGCATTCCGGATTTGGCTATCTTCTCGCGCAGTTCGTCTACTTCCTGCGTGCGGTCGTCGCCTTCGCCCAGCTCTTTCTGGATCTGGCGCATATGCTCCCGCAGATAGTATTCGCGCTGGGTTTTGCCCATCTCCTGCGCCACTTCGGACTGCAGGCGGCTGCCAAGCTCCAGCAGCTGCAGCTCGCGCGCCAGCAGCTCCATCAGGCGGGTCATGCGCGGCTTGAGCGCAATGGTCTCCAGGATCTCCTGACGCTCCTGGAAGGTGAAGCGGGGCATCTGCGCGGCGATCAGGTCGGTCAGGATATGGGGATCCTGGACATTGTTGGGCATAGTGCCCATCTCGTCCGGCAGATCCGGCGACATTCCGACGATCTTGGTGAAGAGCTGACCGATATTGCGGCGCAGCGCTTCGATCTCCATCTTTTCCTCTTCGAGGATCGCAGGCTCTTCGATCAGGCGCACTTTCACCTTGAGATAGGGCGTGGTCTCAATCGCCTCGACGACCTCGAAGCGTTTCAGACCCTGCACGATCAGTTTGATGCCTTCCGGCACCTGGCCCATCATGCGGATGGCGACGACGGTCCCGATTTTGTAGATATCGTCCAGCGTGGGATTCTCCACGGAGGGATCTTTCATACAGGCGACCGCGATCAGACGGTTGCCGCCTTCGGTCGAATCGTTGATCAGTTTGATCGAATTTTCGCGTCCGACGCCGAGGGGGGCCACAAGAGACGGCACAATGACTACTTCCCGCAAAGGCAGCAGGTTCAGCTCTTCGGGAATCCGCTGATTAGGCTCATTCTCGCCGTCCGCCTCGGTGGTTTCGGAATTTCCCGGCTCTTCGTGTCCTTCGTTTCCGCTTTCGGGGGCGCTCGCCAACTCTTTAAGTATGTCTGAAAGGTTCTTGGAATCCATTATTTTCTCTCAATCCGCGCTGCCCTGCGCAGTATGTTGTGGCGCAGAGATCGCTCGACAGGGCTCGCCCCGTCCCGTTGCTTTCACTCCGGTTTCCCCGAGGGAACCGGAAACCGCGCAGATACCGGAGGGCTGCGGTCCCGCTGTGGATGCGCCGCCAATTCCTGTCCGATACTCGACTGCTTGGTTAGATGCTCTTCCAGTATTCATAGTATACGCGGAATCGTGTCGGTTCGCACCAATTCGCGCCTGGAACAGAAAAAATTCTGCCGCCAGCGTTTCAGACCTGCGCGTACTACACTCATACTAAATGATAATACTATTGAAGACGTGTCGGAGTTCCCGGACAGGAAGCTTGTGATTTAATATTTCAGCAGACCGGGAACGCACAAAGGCAACCCTTCGATAAGGATCGCCTTTGTATTTTCGTTTTCATCCTTACCCGGCTCGAATGCCGAGTGCAGATTGAGTGATCGCGCGATTCAGGGGCGCCGAGGATGTTCTGCCTTGACGTCGTTGACCGTATCCTTGACCGCCTCTTTAACCTTGCCGAAACCCTCCTGGATTTTGCCTTCGGCCTGTTTGAGACTGCCCTTGACGACGTCTTCCGTGCTGTCGGTGGCTTTTCCGAGGGAGTCCTGGGCTTTGCCCTCGGCCTGCTTCATCTTGCCTTTGATAATATCTCCGTTTGTCATTGTCGTATCCTCTCTGCTGCCGAACATCGGCAGCATATATTCTAGGCAGAGGACGGTCTCAGAGCAGACTCTTGTTCCCCAAGTTTTCCTCCTGCAGGAAGAAGCTTCCTACAGGCTGTAGCCGGAACGATAGACTGGGCGGATGATATGCGCGACTCTGTTGGCGATGTCGCTGCCGTTCTTTACCTTCATGTTCTTTGCGTCCCACAGCACTTTTTCGCCCTCGACCCAGACGGCCAAATTGCCCAGCAGGATGGTTTCAGCCAGTTGGGACGCGTAGTCCGGGAAGTTGGACATGGCTGGCTTGCCGCCGCGGATTGCCGCGATGAACTCTTCCCAGTGGCCGGGAGATTTCGGATATTCGACCTCACCGACATCGACGCCCCCGATGATATGACCGCCTGCACCGCTGTCTCCCGGCGTATAGAGGACGCCTTTGTCACCGACGACAAGCGAGCCGCTGGAGGGGACACTGCCGTTCTCAGGCAGCAGATCGATCGGAATAAGTTCTTTCATCGGCAGCTCTCCGCCCTCGTACCAGGTCAGAGACAGGGCCGGACGCTCCTTGGTGGCCGCGAACTCGAATACCATTTTGGCAGATTTTGAGTAACTGTCGTGGTTGGTGCCCGACGAGGTTCCCATCACCGAGATCGGGTTGCGCAGGTCGAGGGCCATGAAGGGCATATTGACGGTGTGGCAGGCCATGTCGCCGAGCGCACCCGTGCCGAAGTCCCAGAATCCGCGCCATGCAAAGGTATGGTAGCCGTCGCCGTACGGGCGCATCTTCGCCGGACCTATCCACAAATCCCAGTCCAGGTTGGCGGGAACCGGTTTCTCTGCTGGGCGGTCGATGCCCTGTGGCCAGATCGGACGGTTGGTCCAGACATGCACTTCTTTTACCGTGCCGAGCGCTCCGGCGCGAATCTTATAGGCGTTGCTGCGGAGCGTGTTGTCAGCAGTGCCCTGGTTGCCCATCTGAGTAGCGACTTTCATCTTCTTTGCCAGCAGCCCGAGCTGCCTGCACTCATAGATACTGTGCGCCAGCGGTTTCTGAGTATAGGCGGCTTTGCCCATGTGCAGCGCCAGCGCAGTAGCGGGGCCATGCGAATGGTCGGGGGTGCTGACGGTGACGCCGTCGATCTCCCTGCCCATCTCCTCGTACATCTTGCGGTAGTCGCGGTACTTCTTGGCGTTGGGGAACTGAAGTCCTTTTTTATCGAGGGTGTTCTCATCGACATCGCAGATAGCGACGACATTGCTGAAGCGGCCGGCATCGGTCGAGTCGCTGTCGCCTTTGCCGCCCACGCCAATACAGGCGAAGCTGAGCTGATCGTTGGGGGATTTGGGCTTAGCCTGCGCCTGCGCCTCCAAGCCTGCCCACACACCGAAGGCCGTCCCTGCGGCGGTCTGCAAAAACCCCCGCCGACTCTGTTCATTGATCATCATCATTCTCCCTTGGTTGCAGAACGGGATCGGGATCCCATCGTGGACACAGACGTTCTGCCGAATGCTGTTCTGTTCGCCTCGGACTGCGTATTTTCCTGTCGGTATTGCCGGGAAACGCCTCCCGACGATCAGCAGGGAATGACACGACGCAAAGAAGCGGCCTCGAAAGACCGCTTCCATTTGATGCCGCATATCCTTGAAAGGACGGCGGGTTCTGGTCCGGGTCAGTTGACGGGCTTGCCGGTCTTGTCGTCGATGCGGTCGCCGGTCACGGCATCGGCCACCTTCTCGGTGATGCCGCGAGTATCGGGGGTACCGTCGATGTCATGGCCACCGGTCTGAATGCCGGGAACCTTGTTGCCGGGAAGTGCGTTGTTGACATCGTCTTTTACGATCACCGTATCGGTGGCGACTACGCGCTTGGTGTGATGACCGAGACCGGTGATGGTATCGTCGTCATCGACTTTGTCGACCGCATGGACAGCGGCGCCGCTCGCGACCGCACCGGCGATGCCGCCGATGAGCGCTCCAACCACTGTTCCAACTGGGCCTGCCATGGAACCGGCGATGGCTCCTGTCACTACGCCGCCTGCGCCGCCCAGTTCGGTCCCGATTTTCGTGTCGCGGCCGGAGGCGTTGTTTACTTCGTTGTCGATCTCGTTCTGCGTTCTGGTGTCTGTCATTGTCGTATTTCCTTTGTCGATATTTGCTTGTTCAATGGTATATTTCCCATTCTGCACGCTAGACGAAGCGTGCAGAAGTTCTGTTCCCGAAATATCTGCCCGGTTTTTGAGGGGATCGCAGCAGCCGTAATGCGGGGAAATCGACAGGCAGCCTGCACGACAAAACACTCAGGCATCTAACCTTCCAGAGAGCGCAGAACGAGGCCGCTCCAGAGCTTCGGATAGAAGAACGTGCTCTTTTGAGGCATCTTGTCTCCGGCTGCGGCGACGTCGCGCACCTCGGTGACAGTCGGGTTCTGAAGCAGGCACGCCAGCTGGAACTCGCCGGAAGAGACTTTCTGCACCGCCTCCTCCTCGTCCCGCGTATAGGCCACGTCGGGCGTATGCGCGAGCTCCTGCCAGGAGATGCCGAGCGTTCTGTCCAGAACCAGTGCCTGCAGGATCGTAACATCCAGATGCCGCCAGGCTGCGCAGTGACCCTCCTGCATGGCGGCTTCGGCCTGCGCGGGATCGCGCAGCGTCAGCGCATAGTGGCTCTGCTGCGTCAGCACGACAAAACGTGTCTCGCCTGGAACTTCGGCTTTGATCCACTCCCGCGCCGCCGCCAGAGGCAGGGGGCGCACATGGAAATAACGATCCAGCTGCAGCGCCAGCTGTTCCATACGCGCCTGTGGGATATTTTTAACCAGGCGATGGGTCGGCAGCACGACCAGGCCAGGATCTTCAAAGGCGCTGAGCCCGATCAGCAGATAGTCGGCGGGCCGGGCCGGGCCGTCCTCACTGCCGCCGCGCACTTCATTGCGATAGTTCAGCCCCGTCTCGTAGCGGTGATGTCCGTCGGCAATCCAGACGCGGCGGGAGGCGAAAAACTCTTCCAGATCGGAGAGGAGGCAGGCGTCGGTATGACGATAGACCAGATGCTGCTCGGCATCCGGCCCCGTTTTGCCCGGAACCACAGCCTTCAGAAACGGCTCTGCGGTGCGGACGGCATCCAGACTTTTCGCCACGGTCAGTGTCGGATCTTCATAGAGACCATAGATAGGTTCCGGATTGGAATGCGTGGCCCGCATCAGATTCAGGCGGTCGGCTTTCGCTTTCGGATGCGTCTCCTCATGCGGCAGGACCACTCCGTTCGCATACGGCTCCAGTTTCAGCGCCACAAACAGCGTACGTCGCTCCACCTTGCGCTCAGGCTGCAGGGGATGCTCGAAAATCTGAATGTATTCGTAGAGGGCAGGCTCCTTATCTGCCGCCATGGTTCCGTCCGCCAGACATGCCTGCAGGAAATCTGCGGCGCGCGTATAGCGGTTATGGGCAGCGTCGTCGTCCGGCTGCTCCTTGTTGAGCATGAGGCGGACGATATTGGCGGGATGCTGCGCGTACAGCGCTTCCTGCTGTGCGGGCGAAAGGACGTCGTAAGGGGGGGCGATCACATCCGCCAGAGGAACGCGCTTCGGATCGAAATGAATGCCTGCGAAAGGGACGATCTGGGCCATCAGGGTAAAAATTTTCCTTTCAATCGGATTGTGCGTCTGGTTACTATATCGAGGGAGTACCGGTATCGAGCCACCCTAAACTATACCGCAAAACAGGCGGGCGCAAAGCAGGCAGAGCCTGCAGAAAGCAGTCGAGAAAATTAGGGAAACAAAATCGCCCCTTGCAGCGTTCTTACGGGAATAGCAGCGTCTGTCTGCTGTCTGAACCCGCTGGAGATCCGGCTGACCTGTCTCTTCACGGCCCGCTCCAGCGCAATAGGAGAAAAGGAAACCATGAACACCCAAACCCGCTTTACCCTTTCCACCGTGCTCGGCCTCGCCCTGGTAGGCCTTTGTCTTGGCTCCGCGCAGGCCCAGTCCGGAAAAAAGATGAAGATGCAGCACAAAATGGCCGACGGCAAAATGATGAATGACAACATGATGCCCGGCAGTATGATGGGCGACGACATGATGATGATGGAGCCGGCTCCTGTCGACTATCCCTTCGCCGCGCCTGGCGGTATCCACCTCTTCCATTACACCGACTATTCGCATGAAGCGATGGAAGAAGGATCCGCGTCCATGAAGAAA
>JAYTGR010000540.1:0-12026 GCA_043733205.1 Chthonomonadaceae bacterium | reverse complement strand
ATTGATATCGAGGTAGCGCGGTTCCGCGCCGGAAACGGTCGCCCTGATCACATGGCGTTCTTCAATCCCCGTCCGCAGAACGCGTTGTTTGGTGGCGGTCAGCGTTTCTGCGTCCTCCGCGTCCATGATCTCGGCGTCGGTCTTGCCGTAGATACGCTTGTTCTCGCCGATTAGCGTGCCGTCGTAGACCCAGGTGTAACGCAGATCGAGATCCTGGGTACAGACGATGATACTGGTATTTGCGAGCGCGAACCGAAATCGCTGCTCACTGGCATGCAGCGCATCCTGCGCCCGTCTGCGCTCGGCCAACTCTTCCTGTGCGCGGTAGTACAGCCGGGCGTTTTCAATTGCGAGGGCTGCGCGCGCAGCCAAACCTTCCGCAATCGCCAGGTCGGTCTGTGTATAGTCGTGACCAGAATCCTGCGTGGTGACGAAGGTGATCGCTCCCAGGACGCTTTCGCGCCCCAGCATAGGCACGATCATCGCAGAACGCAGTCCCATAGAGCGTGTCATCTCCAGATGCCGCGTATCCAGCGCCGATGCGGCGAGCATCTCGTCAGATATATGGGGATAGAGTTCCGAAATTCCGGTTCGCAGCACCTGGACCAGTCCCGCCGTCGCCTGCGGATCGGGCGGATAGAGATGGCGGAGTTGGTGCCCCCATGATATCTGTGCCGGGTCTTTGTGCGCCACGGCGAGCAGGCTGATCGCCTCGTCTGCTTCCAGCATATCCACCCCGCACCAGTCGGCGATATGAGGTACGGCCAGATCGGCGACCTGCTGGAGCGTCCGCGTGTAGTCGAGAGAGGAGGCGAACACCTCGGAGGCCTGTGTCAAAAACGCTTCCGCCAGCTCGTCCCTCCTGCGCTGAGTGACGTCCCGGGCGGTAAAGAGGAGTACGGAGGTTTCGCCTGCCTCTGTTGGCAGGGGCGTCCACACGTAGTCGTAGTAGCGCGATCCAAACGGCGTTGGATAGACGACCGATCCGGTCAGCGGTACGCCTGTGGAGAACACGATGGCGCGCTCCCGGTCGAACTGGGCGACGATCTCCCCAGGAGCGCCCACTTCGGCACCTGTTTTTCCGGCGATTTCGTCAGGTGCCCGCCCCAGCGCCCGAGCGCCGGCCTGATTGACGAAGACGAAGCGCCCTTCCCGATCGAGGACATACATCTCGTCCAGGCTCGCACTGAGGATCGCCTCCAGCAGCCACTTCGGTCTGGATAGCGGGTCTGCGTCGAACGCGACAGGCTGTAGTTCCAGGGTCTTCCGTTCTGTGAGATCGTCATTCATCGAAGGCATGCGCAGATATTTCCTCAGCCCCCAATTCCGCTTTTGGTCGCGGAGGACGGCTGGTTCATTGTAACGTTAGCCTCATCCATGATCAAGGTACGCCTGCAGGCAAGGGGTGACGCAGGCGAAGTTTGGGAATGCCCTCCGTTGAGAGACTGCTGGGCTCTCGACCCCATTCCCGCCGCTTATTCTTCTCAGTACGGCTGTTACCCGAAAAGGTTCGCGTCTGCCGCGAATCTAAACCCCCGTTCCCTTGCCGAAATGGGAAGGGAACGGGGGTGAGGGAGGTAACCTGCGAATAGTCCCGTTTCAAAGGCGCTGGCATCAATGCGCGGAGTCGGGCCACCGCTTGCCAGTTATCTCCGCCATGAATCGGCCTTCGTGCTGCACTGTGCGCTGCACCCGATCTTCCAGCGCGGACTCCTGATGGAGGGTTATGGGAACCAGCAGGCTATACGCCAGAAGCAGCAGGCAGGCGATCGGCACGGCGCATCCGCGCAGACCACGTACTATCCCGACGGTGAGCGGGACACCCCAGACCCTGCTCAGCGCCCCGAGGACGAACACAGTAAGAAGGGGTATGGCGGCGGTGATTCCCACAAATTCAGCAGAGATCCATTGCATTCGCAGGGCGGTATCCCCCTCCTGCAGGAACCAGAGGAACGGTACGATTGGCTGGATACTCCTGCTCGCCTGACAGGCGAAGGCCGAACAGAGCAGCGCCGTGCCGAGCAAACTCAGCCCGAAGGCGCCCAGTCTGGAAAGCCGGACCGATCCCTTCGCGCCCGGCAGAACAGTTACGAGGAGACTGGAAAACAGGATCCCTGCCAGACAGAGCGCGGATGCCGGAAGCGCCGGGTGCAGAATCGCGATTCCTGCTGCCAGCGTACCCGCAAAGAGACCTGCCGCCGCTCCGGCGCGCCAGGAGGGCGGCAGACCCTGTCCCGCCCGTATCCGTGGATGGCGCGCCACAAGCGCGGTTCCAGCGCCCAGCGCCAGAATCCATAGAACGTTCGAGAGCAGGGCGACCGCAGCGATCCAGGAGAGGGTGAGCTTCCAGGGATCTTCGAACGCCCCGGTCCGTACCGCGAACTGCGCGATCTCACGCACCTGAACCCCGGCGGCTGTCTCCGCATCCACTGCGCTGATCGCCTCCGGGTGGCCGATCCGCTGCAGGTAAGCGTCGAAGGCGTGGCCCCGCTGCTCCCGCACCTGCCTGTCCGACTCTTCAGGCGCCCGGGCGATCGGTGGAGCGCCGCCGGGGCGGACCAGCGCAGTCTGACCGATCGAGACGCCGACCAGAGCTCCGAGCACGCAGACAGACTGTGCGCGCAACAGACTGCCGCAGGTTCGGACGGCGCTGCGAATGCGGAAGCCCTCTTCAGTACGGCCGTTCTGCTCGGCCTCGACGGCTTTGACGATCGCCACACGACTTACGGTTCGGAGTTCGCTGTAGTGTGGCAGGGGCAGCACGGCGGCATATGCCAGCCGGTGCAGCGCGCTGACGGTCCCGAACGTCTCCTCCTGAAGTTTCCATTCGGCTGTCGCCTCGGCGCTGTAGTATTCGTTCCAGTTGGGCTTCTGCGCCGCGCGCTCCATGGCGGCGAGGGCCTCTGTGTCCCGGTGCGCTGCGAACAGGCCGATAGCCCGCATCAAGGGGAAATAGGCGTTGTCCGAATCCTGGCGCTCCCCTTCGGCGGCATCGCGATCGAACGCGGCCAGCTGTTCCGGTGTGTTTTGGAGCTGCCCTGCCACGGGCCGAGAATGCTTACCCGACGGGCCTGTCAGAATGTCTTCCTCGTCGCGCTCGGCCCGCACCTGATTCTGTGTAGCGAAACGCAGGATAGCGGCATAGAGCGTCGGACGATCGGGAAAGCGCGCGGCCAGTAGGCGCAGACGCCGAACCTTGATTTCTGAGGTTAAACTCTCGCCGGGGGATGGAACGGCGAGGGCGTTCGCGAACTGCAATGGGAAGTCGTCCGGCTGCCGAGCCGCCGTCTCCTGGAAGCGCCGCCGCGCGGATTTTAAGGCCGTTTCGGTGTTCGAAGTCGCGCTGCCGCCTAACGACGCGGGACTCCACGCCGCAGACGCAACAGGCGCTGCAATGGAAAGGTTCCACTGCGCCCAGACGATCCGGCGCGTCGCGGGCCAGACCAGCAGAGCCACGATCACCCCAAGAGAAAGGCCAACAAGTCGAAACTTATAGTTGCATGGTATCTGCATGGCAGCATCTCCTCAGAGGGCGCGGCATAGCGCGCCCTCACGAATGTACAGCACGTCCCTCGCCGGTGCAAAGGCTCTGTTAGGAGCGATTTCTGGATGTGGCCGGACGCGAGCGCTCGCTCGGCGGGCTCTGTTTTACCGCAAGCGGTCGGTGCAGGGTAGCGAAGCCGCGCCAGGGCTCCGCAGCTCGATCGCTGTCATCCAGAGCATCCATGCGCTCCCGGTCACTCTGGGCGACGGGCGCGCCCGTCGCGGCAGGCTGCTGCAGGCGCTCCGAGCCGCTCCATCCTTTCAGGAGCGCGAGCGTGACGAAGAGAGAACAGGCGGCTGTAGAGAGAACAGGGCGCGCTTGCGTCCAGAGGAGGCGCCACCAGCAGGGAGTGGGACGGGAGAGAGCGGCATGGACACGCGCGTCGAAATCCGAAGCGACCTCGGGAACCGGCAGCCGATGGAGGCCCTGCCGGAGCGCTGCGTCCGCGTCGTTTTCCCGATACTCCTTCTGTTCTTCATGCGGTTTAAACACCATCGGTCTCCTTTACGACTTGCTGCCAGAGTTCCTGAAACTGAGATCGCGCGGTATGCAGCCGCCATCGCACGCGCCCGACAGGGATCTGCAGCACCTGTGCGATCTCCTCGTACTCCAGTCCCTCCAGTTCGCGCAGAACCAGCATCGCGCGCATTGGAGGAGGCAGTCGGTCCAGAAGAGTCTCCACCAGCAGGCGGCTCTCCACGGCATCCAGTTCCGATTCCGCCTGGGCTTCGGCGCCTGCAAGGGCATCCAGCGGCATCTCCCGATTCCAGCGCGCCAGTCGCCTCCGGTCCAGGCAGACCCGCACCACGATCTGATAGAGCCAGGTATAGAACCGCCCCTCTCCACGATAAGTGTGCAGGTTACGAAAGGCCCGTACAAACGCCTCCTGCGCCACATCCTCGGCCTCGCCGGGGCGGCGCAGAATGTGGGCGGAGAGCCGCACCACACGAGGACGGTAGCGTACGAGCAGCCAATCGATAGCCTCCGCCTGGCCGCAGCGTGCGCGGTCGATCTGCCTCTCCTCCTCACGGTCTGCCGTTCTGTCGAGACCTGAGTCTGCGGACAAAGACGGGGCTATCTCTCCGGTCATAAAGGTTCTCCTCTATCCCTTGAGACGGGCGCGCATCGAGGCAAAGTTAGTTCGCGACCCTATTATGTTTGTGGCACACAGGGCGCAAGGAGCAGAATCTACTTGACAAACTAATCTTCCCTTGATATACTCTCTGCATGGCTCGTCTGATATGTCTCTTAAACGAGCAGATAGTTTTTTGTTATGCGGCCAAGCAACCGTTGCATGTGCCCGCGGTGCCTCCTTTTTTCTGTGTGCTATTCCTATATGTAGGGAGAGTGATGTCTCCTGTACGATCCTCCGATAGACAACGTAGAGAGTCGGTTGGCAAGAAAGGGCAGCAGTAATCATGGATATATTTCTCTTCGCTCCCACGCTGGCAGCGGGCTCCCTGCCTGTGTTTCCTCGCCCAGACGATCGTATCTGATAATGAAAGCGGCTCTCTTCTCCTGGTTCCGCAGCATCCCGGGCAAAGTCCTGTCTCAGGGATTTCGTCTGGATATTCGCTCCTTGATGCTCTTTCGAATCGCCCTGGGACTGCTCCTGATGGCGGACGTACTGCATCAATGGAACGACCTCGGAATGTTCTATACGGATTCCGGTGTGCTGCCCCGCTCCATTGCTCTGGCCGTATTTCGGTCCGGCCACCGCCTCTGGTCGTTCCATATGTGGAACGGTTCTCTGCTCTTCCAGCAGGCCCTCTTTTGCTGCGAATTTCTTGCGGCTTTCGGCCTTCTGATCGGATATCGAACGCCGCTTATGACTCTGCTCTGCTGGGTACTGGTCAATTCGCATCAGGTTCGCAATCCACTGATTCTTGCTGGCGGAGACATGCTGCTGCGCCTGGTACTGTTCTGGAGCCTCTTTCTTCCCTTGGGCGCTTATGGTTCCCTCGACTGTCGGTCGGAAGAGAACAAGGCGGGGGCAGACCAGGAGTTTTCTTCTTTGGGCACCGCAGGCTTTCTCCTGCAGATCTGCTTTCTCTACTGGTTTTCCGTCAGTTTCAAAACGGATCCTGCCTGGCACGCGCAGGGCACGGCCGTCGCGGAAGCACTCCGTTACGAACCGTTGGCCCGTCCGGCAGCGGCCTCTCTGCTGCGCTATCCCAAACTGCTGACGCTGCTGACTCATGGGACCATCGGCCTCGAACGGTGGGGTCCGCTGCTGCTCTTCTCGCCCCTTGCCAATCGACCTCTACGTCTGGTCGCGGTGATGCTCTTTATCGCGTTTCATATGACCCTCGGTCTCTGTCTCGATCTGGGGATCTTCTCCTATGTCGCCGTGATCTCCTGGCTGGCGATCCTGCCCTCAGACTTCTGGGACCTTCTTCTCGGCTTCTGGAATAGACCGAGACTGGCTGCCTTGCGAACCCGGGCGCTTCACCTCGCGTCCGCTTTCCTGAGACGCTTTCCGATACCGCGCCGACAGATCACCTCCTCACGCCTCTGGTGCTCTCTCTGGGAGGTACAGGCAGCCGCAGCATTTTTTATCCTCTATATCTTTGCCTGGAATATGACCACGACCGATCCGGATCGCTATCAGCGACAGTTTCGAAAAGTGGCTGCGTTAGGTTATCTGGCCTGCATCGATCAGGGATGGCCGATGTTCGCGCCGCGCCCTCCCTTCGACGGAGGGCGAGCGGTTCTGCTCGGGCGCACGGCAGAAGGTCGGACCGTCAACCTGCTGACCGGCCGCTCCCCCGCCAGTTTCGATCCTATCCCGAATACGAACAGCACCTACCCCAATCACCGGTGGATCATGTACGTCGAGGCCCTGCGCCATGGAGAGAATGCTCTCCTGTTCCCCCCCTTCTGTCGCTACTTCGCGCGTGTTCAGCATCCTGTCGGAAACTCGCGCTGGGAAAAGATCGAGATGTACTACGTTTTCAGCCATTCCGAAAACTTCGCCGATAGTGTCTATCCCTTATGGAAGCAGAACGATTAGAGCCTTTCGGCCTCTTTCTTCCCAAGGCTTTCCCTGCGGCAGAAAGATGTGCCTTTTCATATCACTATTTACGCTTCTTAGGAAGGCAACAAGGAGCGTAAGGAGACCTGTCGCAGCCCGGAGACAGTCTCCTTCATTCACCGGTGCACTTGTATTCCTCGTTTACCGTTTGGGATACTGAAGGAGAATTTTATGCAACATCGTGTGACCGCTCTCTTCGCCATTGTCGCTCTCGGTGCCTCGATCGCCGCCTGGTCCAACTGCAGCGTCGTTCGGAAGATACAGATCCAGCCGGGAAGCTGTCAAGCCCATTATGTAGCCGCTCAACCCAATGATCCGGCGCACTGGGCAGTGGACTGCACCGCCGATTCGATCAAAAAAGAATGAGGCTGTGACCCCTCCTCCACCGAGACTACTAAATGCTACCCGGCCCCTGCCAAAAAGACGATCAACCGAATCAATAATGCACAAGGATGTTCGGCTGTAACCGATTCAAACGGGAATGTCACAGGGGCGACCGGGACGTGCACGGCCATGAGCCCTGCCATTACCCAGACAGTCAACTGTCACTATGGCTACCAGAGCAGCAATTCCTGCCTGGGTGTTTCCGATACCGCCTTGCCCGCTAACTGACAGAGAAACTCGTTCCGCTATACGACGCTTTCCCGCGAGCCTTAGCGTGTCTGTGTGTCGATAGCGCGCAGCCATGATCGCTTGCGGGAAAGGCAGCAAGCCGGGAGTTCTTCTTGAGGATTCCCGGTTGTCTATCGGAACATGGTGATTCTACAGAGGAGATGTGCATTGAATCCTGTCCCTTCCGCGTTTTTACGCCTCCCTATGTGCATCGGATGCGGTATCTTTCTGCTTTTTACGCTTTCCAGTACGGCTACGGCTCAGGAGGCTCCTGCTGCGGATACGGCGTCCAGGCTGGAAACGCTTCAATTAAACGGAGACTTCACTCTGCGCTACAAGATGGTCAAGCGATATAATTCGTCGGCCAAAACGCTGAAGCGAATGCTGGATTCAAATATATTCAGCGTTAAACAGGAGGTAAAAGAGGGAAGGCTTTCTGCCGATGAGGGTGAAGAGGGCATCAAGATCATCAAGAAAGCGCTGGAGCATGGCCTGCCTGTCTCTACCAGTATTGTTACCATCACCGGTCATGACGGGAAACTCCGTCGCGATTGGGATCATGGAGGGGATCCGGCGATTTATGACGGCCACAACACCTACAGCTACAATGTGCCGAACAATCGCCTGACCGTGAATCACGAGTTTACCTTCTATAGTTTTCAGGAGATGCCGCTGCCGGGCGTCGGCCTGCCCGGATTGCCGCTCGTCAAACTGGCGACGCGCGGAGCAAGCGAAACAGAATATCGCGGAGACGTGTTTAACAACACCGCCAACGCTCCCACATCCGGCGGTCCGATGTATCTTCCCGGTACGTTGGAGACAAGTGCGGATTCAGGCAAACGGATCCGAGTTCTCGGAATGCTCTCTCTTAGCAACAAGGTGCCTTACCAGAAGTGGGAGTTTCTGGCGCATACCGCTTTTGGTTCGCTTCTCATCGCCTCTCATATTCGCGTGAGCCAGTACGATCATAGCGATATAAGGGGGATTCAGGCCGGAAAAGTCGATGTCGCTTCCGTTACCGATTTCACCCTGTTGAGCGCAAGCGACAAGCCGGTATCCGATGCGCTTTTCGCTCCGGAACAGTTCCTGACTGCCCGAAAGGGCGACCCGAGAGATTACCGGAATATGGGTTCCGATGTGCAATGGAACGAGACTCCGGAACCTGTCGCATACGAGTACATGCCAGGGAAGAGTCTGGAGGAGCAGCGGGATGCCGCTGCAAAGGTTCAAAAGGAGACCAAGGATTTTGCGGCGGCGGAGCAGCGCGGACAGCGCAGTCGAACGGGTCCGATTTTGATCGGTACGCTTCTGGTTGTGGCCGCCTGGTGGATTCTGCGCAGAAGGCGTCTGCCGAAAGCATCGTGAAGATATCCTCGAGAAAGCGTCTTCCACTCGCCTTTCTTGATGAGAAGCACCCCTTTTGCCTCCCCCGGGAGTCGGCGGTCATTAAAGATGGCGTTCGCCTCTCCGGTTGCCGTAACGCTGCCGGAGCGTCGACAAGGATTTTCGGGTTTCGATCCGGTAGCCGATAGCGGCGAACAGGAGAAGAGTTGTCGTGGATCTTGTGCAACCTCGGTCGAAGTCTCCGCAAGAGCCGGTCTCTCCGGAGAAGACCGGAATCCTTTTCTGGCTCGCCGGAGCCTGGCTGCTCTGCGGATTTCTTTTGCCTAATACGTTCTGGGGCCGTATTTCGCCCATGACGCCCACGGCTGCAAAAGCTGCGGCGGCCGTGATCTCTCCTTCCCTATGGATTGTCTGGCTGCTCGCCTGCACGGCTTTCTTCGGCTGGTATCTGGTTCGTCCTGCTCCGAACGCTCGTTCCGGCTTCCTTCTATCTCTGTGGGTATGGACGGGGACTTATATCGGCCTGTTCGTCTTTCAGGCCATCAGCCTGACTCTCTCTCGAAAAGGAGGCGCGAATCCGAGCATCGGGGTTCTGCTGCCGCTCTTCTGCGGTCTGGTGGCGGCGCGTCTCTGCAGGTCTCGCGAGACCACGCTTCGTCTGGTTACCCTGCTGGCGATCATACAGGCCCTCTACGCCCTCGTCTCCCTGAAGTCAGGCGTACATGTCGTCTCTGAGAACGCAGCCTCTCAGGCGGGCGGAACCTTCGATGATCCGGATTCCCTGTCGCTGTTCGTTCTGATCGGCCTGCCCTATGCGTTGCTCCAGGCGATTCGCGGGCGCAGCTCTGCCTCTCTATTC
This sequence comes from Chthonomonadaceae bacterium, assembly GCA_043733205.1. Lineage (GTDB taxonomy): Bacteria > Armatimonadota > Chthonomonadetes > Chthonomonadales > Chthonomonadaceae > JANXLO01. The sequence continues at coordinate 2,633 of JAYTGR010000540.1, read as the reverse complement.
GGCTGGGGCGCAGGCGCGGCGGTGCTTATCGCCTCTCTCCTCACGGCCCGGTCTCCCGGCGGCCTGACGGCAGCCGTCGCTGGAATCGGCTTTCTGAGCCTTTCCCTTCCCCTGCAGAGACGGGTTCCGGTCGGTGTGCGCGTGGCCCTGGTGACGCTGGCAGTGGGAGCTACGCTCTATCTGCCGCAAGGAAACCTCGATCTGCCCCTTCGGCTCCATACCATGACACAGAGCAACGCCCCATGGAGGCAGGAGCTCTCTGTGTTCACCACGCATTTCTGGAGCGGAATAGGGCTGGGTACATTAGATCTGGCAGACAGTCGGGTCTCCCTCCTGAACGGAGACCCGGGAAATCTGCCGGTCGCCTGGCTGCTGGAGTTGGGGATCGGCGGTGGAGTCCTTTTCGGCCTGTTCTGCTTCACTGTTTTTCGGTTGCTGAAGTCGTCGCGCTCTGAGACCACTCTGGCCCTGAGCGCAGCCTGGCTCTCGCTTTTATGCGTCGGTCTTATAGGGGTTCCCTTCGGCTCCGCTGGTCTCCCCTGCGGTAATGTCCTGTTTGCGGTTCTCCTGGGCGCTTCCCTGCTCCCGGAACCTTCCGCTTCTTCGGCGGCCTCCGCTGCAGTCGTTTCGATGCAAAAGGAAGAGAGCAAGGAGACTATCCATGCGTCATAAAGAGAATCTGGCTATTCTGGCTCTGCTGATTCTGGCGGCCTGTTTTTTCGGTGTGGCCTTGCGACCCGGCAAAGAGGGCGCTCAAGCCACAGGGGTCAAACCGATAGCCCTTCCCGCCACAGCGCTCCTCAACGGGCGCAGTGATTTTCAGGGCGATATAAACAGTCCCTATACCCTGATTGAGTTCGGAGACTACGAATGCCCTCCCTGCCGCGCACAACAGGCAAAGGTAGAGCAACTGTTAAGTGAGTACCCTGGAAAGCTTCGCCTTGACTTCCGCAATCTCCCCCTGGTGACGTTACATCCTCATGCGATGTACGCCGCGATTATTGCTGAGGCAGCGCGCAAAGAGAAGAACTTTCAGACGATACATGCCCTGTTGTTCAAGACACCGATGCAGGATGAGAATCTACTCGAGGTGCTTCATACCCATCTCAAAGAGGGCCGGCTCTCTTCCTCGCTGAAGACGGAGGCCCGCCGCGCCGTGGAAGCCGATATGGAGCTTGCCTCCACGTTGCGGATACAGGGCACGCCCGGTTTCTTTCTGTGCACTCCGAGCGGAGAAGTCTTCCCGGTGGCCCTCTCCGATATTCCCCGTCTGATGGAGTGAGAATGGAGTATCAAAGCAAGATGCAGACGGCCTTCGCATTGCTTGAGCGATTCCGGCAGCGGCGATGGGATTCCCTGGAGATCTTCATGGGAATCATTATGGCTCTCGTCCTCCTGCCCAATACCTGGTTGAGCGCGCCCCTGCTGCAGCGTATCGAGGGAGCGCTCAATGATCTCGGCTTTGGTCTTACGCGCGGCGCATGGCTCTACTATATGGCAGGCGGTACGCTGTTTATCTGCCTGCTGATTCGCTATACCCGGGCGCGTGGTCGGTTCGTTTTTCCCGGAGCCGTCACGGATTTCGCAGACGCGGTCTGCCTCTTCAGCCTGCTCTATTTGCTGGATTTCTTTCTCTCCACCGCTGCTCCCTTCTCCTTTGAGCGCTGCTGGTGGCCCTTTCTGGCGCTCTCTCCCTTCTATATCCTGCTGCTTTTTCTTGATCGTTCGAGCACGCTTCGATTGATCCGACTTCTTGCCCTTCTGCTGAGCGTACAGGCCGTCTGGGCGCTCTTCTACTATCTTTCAGGCCAATACCAGTTTTACACGCCGCACTTCGGAAATAGGACCGGAGGCACCCTGCACGATCCCAACGGCTTCTATCCTCTCTGCCTGCTGGGGATGCCGCTCTGCTTCGCTCTGGGATCTGTCCAGCGCTGTCCACGACAACGCCTTCTGTTTTTTGCGGGCGGCAGCGCCAACTTATTGGCGCTTTTCTGCACCTTTATGCGCAGTGGCTGGCTGGGGCTCTGTGCGATGCTCGTCATTCTCCTGTGTGTCCGCCTCCCCGCTTTGCAGCCTCCTCGCCGTGTCCAAAAGGCTGTACTGCTGCTCCTGTTTATCGTCCTGGCCGGAATCCTCTTTCTGCGGACACGAGGGGATATCGTCGGAAATATGCAGGACCGTTCGACCAGAGGACGTTTCGCGATCTGGCAGGTCAGTCTCAGGGTAATCGCCCGCCATCCGCTGCTGGGAAGCGGTCTCTCCACCTATGGTGCCACACAAAAAACGGAGATGACTTCCGCTCTGATGGCCTTTCATCCCCTGAATATGGAGCCTAAAAGTCTCTATCTCAACCTTCTGGCAGATTTCGGCGTTCTTGGCCTCGGCCTGTTTTTCTGGATGCTTCGGCGCTACTTTCGCTTTTACCGGGCAGCGATGCAGACGCTGCCTCCCGGCAGCGAAAGTCAGGCTGTGCTGTTCGGGACTCACCTGGGCCTTCTCAGCCTTCTGGTCGCCGGATTGACGGACACGCCCGTCTTTCAGCAGGGACGCCTGATCGCCACCTTCGTTCTGGCCGTGCTCCTGGGGGGCATTGTCGCGCTGGTTCGTGATGCCCTTCCTGAGCAAGCCGC
>JAYTGR010000539.1:0-12031 GCA_043733205.1 Chthonomonadaceae bacterium | reverse complement strand
GCGGCTGGATCACCTCCTTTCTAAGGATGGGCTTCCAACTGGACGAGGTGGAGTTCGGCGCAAGCCGCCACAACGATCCCGGAAGCATCCAGGTCGGTTTCTCGGTCGATTTGACAGTGAAGAGTTACTAGAACATTCAAGATCTTCAGAAGACAGAGTCCACATAAGTCGTCAATACGTGATATAGGTTCCTACGAATAGCCCGGAAGGCAGATGCCTTCCGGGCTATTCGTCATCTCAACAATACGAAACTGTCATGACCCTCGTATTACTGCTGGGACATTGCGAGTGCGCATGGCCACAAGCAGGCTGATCGTGCGCGAGGTGTAGACCATCAAGGTTTTTCGAACCGACCGGAAGGCATTTACCTTCCGGTCGGTTCGTTTAGGATCAAGCAAAGAAGCGTCTCTTCACCAGACGAGAGCCCTTTCCCGAGAAGGTTAGATCTCTCAATCCTTGAATGTGAGGGATAGTTAGGGATTTTTTCTCTTCTGCTCTCAGCGAGAGTTCATGGCTGTCACCGTTAAGCAAGCGGTATTGAATCTAACTTGAAACCAATTTGATCCGCACTTGACAAATGTACGCACTGCAGGTTACACTAGCGAACGACTTCATTGTGCGAAAGGATGATACCACAAATGCACATTTATGCCCAAAATGAGACATCCAAGACGAAATATTCACTCCATACAGCTATTTTAAATGCTTGCACATGCGTTATTATGTGCTTCTGCAGTATCCTGGGCGGCAATGCCCATTCCCAAGTTTACATATCGCAGGCTGGGAACTATATTTGTTCGCCCAGCGATGCTTTCACCATAACCATGACCGTCGGTATTCCGTACCAGAACCCAGTTATATGGGTAGATGGACAGCCTCATGCAGGATTGTCGTACACGATCCAGACCACGACGGAGGACAATCCGAGAGAGTATCTGTATTACGGCACCGTTACACTGAACTATATGGGGCATCTAACCAACTGGGACTCGCGCGTCGACGGCCCGGCGCGTTCAGGAGATCTGATCTGTATCGACTCGCACGTCCAAAACATTAGTTTTCCGAACAGCTATTTGCTCTATGAAAGAGCATGGGTCTCGGCCGACGGCACCCTCAACGGGCATGACGTACCCAGTCCGCCGATCACTACAGGAAAACCGGGTTATCCTGTGAGTTTACAGCAATCCAGCACTATGCAGATGAACTACGATACCAACGGAATGGGCGCAGCCAACGGTGTTACGGTCGAGGGGCAGTCCGTGACGACACTACTGGATGGACCCGACCAGATTTGGACATTTACGTCGCCCTGGACTTCCAGTCCGCCAGGCACTGGGTTTACCATCACGACGCCAGCGCTGCCTGGCTACATATATACCCACACTCTTCAGCACACGTATTTGCTCTCCGTCGTATTCGCTTACCAGCCTCCCGCACCGCAGCAGCGCGAGCGCCGAGTAATAGATGCATCTGACCCCATAACTACAAAGGTGTACGCCGTTTTCAAAGATCCAAACGCTATGTTCCCGCCCTATCATCAGAACGATGTGCTGGCAGCCTCTCTGGAACACAGACCATGGTACGAAGTGATAGATGCTGCAATAGCCCACATCACGCAGGATGGAGCCGTGCGCACCGTCACAGCGGAACCCGATGCAATGGCACGACTTACCACCGATCTCTACGTCTTTTCCAACCGTCCCAATGGTCCGTCCACCAAAGCCAAATATGACTTCAGGCTTCCTAGCTACTATGGTATAAATGTCCGGTTTGACTCAACGGAGCTACGTTTCAATCTTTGGGATATGATTAATGACCCCATTGGCGATTGTAGAGACTTCGCGGCCTTTCTGGAATGTCATGCCAAATCCGTAGGAATATCGAATGTCCAAAAGATTCGCCTGACGGGCCCATTCAACTTTAAACCGCTGATGAACTGTGGCTCCAACACGTTTATTAAAGACAATTTCGCGTATCATCAGATCGTCTATCTGGGAGGAAACGTCTATGATTGGGCGGTCGGCTTCCAATCGGGCGGCACACCGGCCTGGATTTTGGCTCTGAACTTTACCAAAACACAGGAGATAAATGCTATTGTGTTGTCGTCGGGATTTACGGACTGGACGAGTCCATTCTCCCTCGGTGCCGCAGACCCGAATGTCAATAATCTGCCTACTCTGCTTGGACCAAACACAATACCATAACCTGTCAAGAAGGAAAATAACATGTTTCGGGTTAAACATTGGACTGTCGTAGCGTTACTCATCTTCCTGGGATGCTCCGAGCAAGCATGTCAGGCACAACTGTTGCACGACGCGTATGCCCTAGCCGAAACGAAAGCCGATCTACCGGTCGATTGGGAACTGAAGCCGGAAAGTATCGCCAGCACCCGTGGCAACTCCGTGAACCAGAGTGAACACAGTTGGATGGGCCGCCGGGAAAATCCCTTGGAGCCGCCATCCCCGCACAATGTCATTCTACTCTCTGCAAGGGTACGAATAGTCGTTTGCAAATCGCCGCAAGAGGCACGTGCCAACCTGAGGATATGGACGACGGGTAATGTGGTGGACCCCCTTCCTGGCGCTTATACTTCAAAGAACCTGGGGGATAGCTGTTTTCGCAGCACAGACAGTCCTATTAGTGCGAGCCTCTGGTTCTGCCGTGCGAATATGTCTTGCGACGTTCACGTTCACGGCCCGGTGGGTGAGTTGAACTACCCGGCTGTAGTCGAAAAGATCGCTCGGGCCATCCTCAGCCGTGCCGAAGCCAGCCTGGCGCTCGAAGCCACCGGAGAAATCCCTATTCTGCCCGCTGGGCAGAACCTAGGTATGCGCAACCCACGCGGCATTCCGGTAATTCTGGCAGACGAGTGGATGGCAGGAACAGGAGCTGCCTGGACGCCGGACTGGAAGCTGGGTGCGGTGACGATAAAGTATGGCGACCATACCCTGAGCCTCAACGTAGGCAGTCGGGATGCCCGTCTGGACGGCAAACCGATCACGCTGGCTTTTCCTGCTCTGCGCCACGGCAAAGAAAGTATCTGGTGTCCCACCGCCGTCCTGAGCAAACTGACCGATTGACGCGAACACCTCATCAGCCGCGATGCGTATAACATCAGGTTCTTTGCGAACCGACCGGAAGGCATTTACCTTCCGGTCGGTTCGTTTGGGATTAAGAGGGGAAGCGGGTAGAATGAAGTGATATGGATGACGAAACAGTAGGTCGGATTGGACTGGCGAATCCCAGGCAGGCACTGGAGCGCATACAGAGTCTCGCTGGGAACGGCGTATCCGATGCCGACATCAGCCTGCTCTTTCCCATCCTGCGCGATGGTCTGTGGGGGAGCCCCGATCCAGACCGCTCACTGAACAGTTTTGTGCGCTGGTTTACGGCGGTTGGAAGTCCCGTCTCGCACCTTCAGACCCTGCTGCGCCACCCTGTCTCCCTGAAGCTGTTCTGCCTCGTCACCGGATCCAGCCAGTATTTCGCGGATCTTCTGGTGCGCAGCCCGGAATATTTCGAGATTATCGCCAATCCGGGCATCCGGGGCGGCACGAAGTCCGTCGCACAGTTCGTCCGCGAACTCACCTCGCTCACCGGTGTCTGCCAGCGTGTGGAACTCAAGCGGGATGTGCTGCGCCGCTGGAAGGCGCGCGAAATGCTCCGTATCGGGGTCCGCGATCTGATTGGGCTTGCCGAAATGGCCGAAACCGCGTACGAGTTTTCCAATCTCGCCGACGCCTGCGTCCAGCAGGCTCTCGACATCGCCCGGTTCGCGCTTCCCCTCGCTTCAGAAGTTCCCTCCCCTGCCCCCTCGGAAGGCGAGGGCCGAACTTCCCTGCCTGCCGGTTTTCTGGCTTTGACGGTCATCGGCATGGGCAAACTCGGTGGCCGGGAACTGAACTACAGCAGCGATATCGACTTGATTTTTGTCTGCGGAAACGATCTTCCGGAACACGTTTCGACCGTGGAAGGACGCAGGCTCGACACAGAGACCTATCTGCGCCGGATCGCACAGGCCGTCATCGGTACGCTCGCAGACGATACGGCGAACGGGCACGTGTTCCGCGTCGATATGCGCCTGCGGCCGGAAGGTCGCTTCGGTCCGCTCGTCCGATCGCTCGCCTCCTGCCGCGCCTACTACGAGAGTTGGGCCGAACCCTGGGAGTTTCAGGCGCTGCTGAAAGCGCGCTGCGTCGGCGGCAGCCAGACGCTTGGAGCGGAGTTCGTCGCGATGGTGACGCCTTTCGTCTACCGTCCCCATCGTTCGGAAGCGTTTCTGGAAGAGGTGCGCACGAACAAAAGGCGCATCGAGCAGAAATGCGCTCTGGAGGGCGAAACCTACATCAACGTAAAGACAGGCTACGGCGGCATTCGCGATGTAGAGTTTACGGTCCAGCGGCTGCAGCTCGCCTATGGCGGAACGAACGAATCGCTGCGCACCGGCAGTACGCTCGCAGCAGTCCACCGGCTGCAGCAGGCCGGCCTGCTGCAGCCGGCCGAAGCCGGAGAACTGGCCGCCGACTATATCTTTCTGCGCGATCTGGAGCATCGCCTGCAGCTGCTCCAGGGTTTTCAGACGCAGACCCTGCCCCCGCAGGACGATTTTGTGGAACGGGGCCGTCTCGCCCGCCGAATGGAGTACCCGGACCGCGAAACATTCGAAACCGATCTGAACCGCCGCCGCGACCGCGTCCATTCCCACCTGGAAGCGCTGTTCTATGAGGCAGCTGTCGTGCTCCAGCCAGTACCGCAAACGGAAAATGCGCTGTGGTCCGGTCTGCCTGAACTGCTGGACAGCCTGGAGCTGCCGCAGGTTCAGGAGACAGTCAAAGCCCGCCTCCTCGCCGCTGGATTTACCGATCTGCCGGCAGCGCTGAATGCACTGCTCCTGCCGATGCGCGGCAATGAGTTCGGGGAGATGCCTCCGGATACGCCCCTGGAGTTCAGGACCATTGCGCCGCGTCTGTTGGCGCTGGCAGCAGCGAGCGCCTCCCCGGATGCGGCTCTGGCCGGCGTCGAGGCGATAGCACTGGCAGTTCCTAACCGCGCCCAGCTCTACGCCTCATTCGACGACAGTCCGGAGGCGCTGGAACGGCTGGTCGAACTCGCCGCTGGATCGCCTCCCCTGCTGCGCCTGCTCGCCCGGCACCTGGAGTGGCTGGAAGCCACTCTCAGCCCGGACACCGCGCCGTCCGACCCCGCACTGCTGACCGAGGCCGAGGCCCGTGCGCAGATCGGCGCAGGGCTGTCGCAGCGGCTGCAGGGAGCGAGGGGCTCCGAGGCGAAAATAGAGACGCTGTCCCGCTATTACCAGCGCGAGATGCTGCGTATCGGAACAGAGGAGCTGTGCGGGATAAGCGGCGTCAGCCTGCAGGCGAATGCGGCGCTGACACGCCTTGCAGAGGTGACCCTGCAGACTCTGCTCGCTCTCTGTTCGGCCCCGCTCATCGCAAACCATGCCGAGCCGGAGTTCGCTGAACGGATACTGGAACAAGTCGCTGTCGTCGGCCTCGGCAAACTGGGCGGCGCGGAACTGAGCTATGGCAGCGACTGGGATGTGCTTTTCACCTATACCGACCTGCCGGATGCGCAGAGCGAAACACAGCACGCGGCGGGCTTCGCGCTTGTGAACGCTCTCGTCGAACGCGTGATCGCCGCAGGGACAGATCTGATCACACGCAATGCCCGAATCGAGATCGATCTGAGACTGAGGCCGTGGGGCCGCAAGGGCGCTTTGATTCTGGCTCCGATGGGCTTCGCAGAGTACTATCGTCAGCACGCCGAGATGTGGGAGCGGCAGACCGCCGTGAAAGCGCGCGTCGTGGCCGGGAACCTGCAGGCCGGAGGGGAGCTGGTCGCCATGATGCAGGCAGAAAGCTTTGGGCATGGCCTTTCGCCAGACGAGGATACGACGGTCCAGGCGATGAAACGGCGTATCGAGACCGAACGCCTGCGGCCGAATGAGCGCACCCGCGACATCAAACTGGGGCACGGTGGCCTGACGGATATCGAGTGGCTGACACAGCGACTGCAGCTGCAGCACGGCAGGGACTATCCCTCCCTATGGATTCCGGGCACGATCCCGGCTCTGGCGGCGATGGAACAGGAGGGGCTTCTGCCTGCATCCGAGGTGAAGATTTTGACAGCGGCGTATCGACGCCTGACCCGGCTGCGCAATGCGATGTGGCTGCAGGCCGGCTCCTCGCAGGACGTTCTGCCACCGGAACCGGCCCGGCGACGGATTCTAGCGCGCCTGCTGGGGGATGCAAACGAAACAATTTTCGACATGGAGATACAGGAAACGATGGCGCACATACGGGAGCTTTTTGAGACTCATTTCTATAGGGTTCGGTCAGAGATCGTAAGATGACAACAGGATTACATATCGTATTGTTGCTGCTCGGCAGCTATCTGCTCGGTTCTCTGCCTTTTGGCCTCTGGATCGCCCTGAAGTGGAAGGGCGTCGATATTCGCACGGTCGGAAGCGGCAATATCGGTTCGACTAATGTCAGCCGCGTCTGCGGCCCGGCCGCAGGCGCGTTCGTGCTGGTTCTCGACTGCCTGAAGGGGCTCCTGCCCCCGCTGGCAGGACGCGCACTCCATCTGCCTTCCCAATGGCTTATCGCCGCCGCCCTGCTGGCGATCATCGGACACAACTATTCTATTTTTCTGGGTTTCAAAGGCGGCAAAGGTATCGCGACGAGCGCCGGCGCCCTCTACGGAATCGCCTGGCAGGTAGGCATTGGGGCATGCAGCCTTTTCGGGCTGGTGTTTTTGGCTTTTCGCTTCGTCTCGCTCGGTTCGATTGCCGCAGCGCTCTCCCTGCCTCCTCTGATGTGGCTTTTTTACCCTGGCGACTACTATCGCCTTGGCTTCGGGTGCATCGCCTGCGTCATGGCGCTCTACAAGCACCGTGCCAACCTTCAGCGTCTCCACGCAGGGACAGAACCGAAGTATGAGCGTAAGGGGAAAGATGCGTAAGCCCTCCTCACAAATGCCGGAACTGGTCCCCTACTCCGACAGTCTGTGGGAAGAGTACGCGGAAGCCGATGCCGCCGACGTCGTCGTGGATATCGACGCGCCCGACCTGCAGCCGACCTACACCTATCGGGTTCCTGCCGCCCTGCAGAACACGCTCCAGCCGGGCGACTGTGTCCGTATCAACTTTTCAGGCCGGGAGACCCTCGGCTACGTCTTCGCCCGCCGCAAGCTGCCGCTGTCCGATCCGCTCACGAGGAAACTGCGGGACATCCAGGCGATCGTCGAAGACGCCATCACGATCAATGCCGAACAGATGCAGACCGTTCGCTGGATGAGCGAACACTATGTGTGCGATCTCCTCGACGCGATTCGCTGCGTGGTTCCGACTGTGCTGGGCGGGCGGGTTTCGACGCGAGTCGTGCTCAAAGACGCGGCGCTGCGCGGCATCGATGTCGGCGGCTCAATTCCGCAGGCCCACCTGATCGAAACGCTGCGCGCTCTGGGCGGCGAGGTGGAGCGCGATGTCCTGCGGGAGACCGCCAACCTGAACAGTTTCTCCACCGCTTATGCCGCCCTGATAAAGAGCGGACTGTTCATCGAGACGAACGAGATCGCGCGCGCCCAGGTGGTGACCAAGCGCGTACGCGGCTATGCCCTCGGCGCAGCGGCCGATTCGCTGACGGCGGCGCGGCGCAGCGAGGCCCAGCAGCGGCTTCTGAACGCGCTCGTCGACCATGCCCGCCGCAGTCACGGCCCTGTTCCCGGCGAAGAGCTGCTGCGCGAAGCGCAGGCTGGCCCATCCTCGCTCAAGGGACTGGTGGACAAGGGCCTGGTCGTCGTCTCCGAACTGGTCGTACGACGCGCCCCCTCGAACGCAGGAGGCAAACGGACGGTCGCGCCGGTTCTCTCTCCCGGTCAGGTGAAGGCGACTGCCGTTCTGCGCAGCTGCATTCAGAGCGGTGAGTCTCAGACCGTTCTGCTGTTCGGCGTGACCGCCAGCGGCAAAACGGAGGTCTACCTCGACGCCATCGCCCATACTCTCGCGGCAGATCGAAGCGCCATCGTGCTGCTGCCGGAGATCGCTCTGACCACGCAGGTGGTCGATGTATTCATCGGGCGTTTCGGAGAGCAGGTCGCGGTGCTGCACTCCAAGCTTTCGGAGGGCGAACGGCACGATGAGTGGCGACGGATGCAGCGCGGCGAGGCGCGGATCGTAGTGGGAGCGCGCTCTGCGATCTTTGCGCCCGTAGCCAACGTCGGCCTGATCGTGGTCGATGAAGAGCATGAGGCCTCTTACAAGCAGGAGAAGACCCCGCGCTACAACGCCAAAGAGCTGGCAATGGAGCGTGCGCGCCTAAGCGGGGCTACCCTCGTCCTGGGCAGCGCGACGCCTTCGGTCGAGAGCTATTTCGCGGCGACCGAACTTAAAGACAGACCTTACACTCTCATCACGATGCCGGATCGCATCAGCAATCGGCCCCTGCCCATCGTAGAGATCGTGGACCTGCGGGAGGAGTTCAAACAGCGCCAGGCGCTCTTCTCCTCCCGCCTCACAGATGCGCTCGGGATGCGCCTCGACAAGAAACAGCAGTCGATCCTGTTTCTCAACCGGCGGGGCTACGCGCAGTTCGTACTCTGCCGTGACTGCGGATGGGTCGCGAAGTGCCCCAACTGCGCCATCTCCCTGGCGTTTCATGCCTACGACCGCATGATGAAGTGTCATCACTGCGACTACTCCAGCCGCGCTCCCCAGGCCTGTCCGGACTGCAGCGGCGGCCGGGTCAAAGCGTTCGGTATCGGGACGGAGAAGGTCGAAGAGGAAGTACTGAAGATCTTCCCCTCCGCCCGCGTGGTCCGCATGGATCGGGACACGACCGCCCGCAAAGGCGCGCACAGCCGCATTCTGCGCGAGTTTCGAGAGGGCGACGCGGACATCCTTATTGGAACGCAGATGGTGGCGAAAGGGCTGGATTTCCCCAACGTGACACTGGTAGGGGTCATCAGCGCCGACACCTCGATCAATATGCCCGATTTCCGCGCAGCAGAGCGCACCTTTCAGCTGCTGACTCAGGTTGCGGGCCGTGCAGGCCGTGGCGATACGCCGGGTGAAGTCATCATCCAAACCTTCAGTCCGGATCACTACGCGGTGCAGGCCGCTGTCAAACACGACTTCGTGTCGTTCTATGCCCAGGAGATCGTCTTCCGGCGCGAGTTGAAGTACCCGCCCTTTTCACGCTTCGCCAACCTCATCGCGCTCGATGTCCGCGAAGATATAGCCGAGAAACGCGCCAACGCCCTAGCAGCCGCTCTGGAACAGGAGACACCGAAAGAGGTCGAGATCATCGGGCCCGCCCCCGCACCCATCGCCCGCCTGAAAAACCAGTATCGATTCCATGTGGCTCTGCGCGCACCGGTCGAAACTCCTCTCTCCGAAATGGTCCGCGCCGCCCTGACACGCCTGTCACCCGCCGACCGATACGGCATCCATATCGACATGGACCCGTTAAGCATGGCCTGACAGCCATACGGTCTCTCCGCCGATGGCCCGCAGACGCCAAACAGGCGCTGCGCTCATCGACCCCAAAAACCGATTGTTAAGGGAACGTTAAGGTGTATTACATCGTATATTAATGTGCGCGATGCGAAAACCCCCTTTCGCTGCGCACGCTATTCCCCGTTCGATACTGCGCATGTGAGAGCCCCGAGGAGGACTGAGATGGAAGAGATTACAAACGATTATAAGATCAAGTCCGGTGACGTTTTGCGCCTGCGTCAGAGCAATCCTTATTGTAAGTCCGGCAGGTATGCCGTCCTCTCGCTGGACGATACGGTCTGCCTCGCCCGCACCAAGAAGCATCATGGCGACCGCGTCATCTCCACGGATTTCGTCTATGTGACGATCGGCGATCTTGGCTTCTTCAAACGCACCAAGAACCGAATCCGCCCAATTCTATAGTTCGACATGCTCGCAGAGCATCTGCAGGGCCGTCCCGCTCCTGAGCAGGACGGCCTCTTTGTGTGTCCAGTTCCTCCGACCGTCCAGGGCCTCACCGATTTTACATACCTGCTCCGTGGATGCACCCGCCCCTGGCTGTGAAGCAGGAATTTGCGGACAGACGGGGAACTCTACAGAGTATAAATGAAGGGAGATTTTACATTTGACGCGCCATCGAACGTTGTTTCTCGGCCTGCTGATCGCCCTGTCGCCGCGGGCCTTCTGTCAATCGACGCCGCCGCCCCCCATTCCCGCCAAACCGGCAGATGCGGCCCCAAAAGCAGTCTCCATCGAACTGCCGCCTGCAGTGACCAAACACACCATGACCCTCAACGGCGCGCCCTTCGCTTACACCGCGACCGCAGCGCAGATCCCCATTCGCAGCGATGCGGGCGAGGTCGAGTGCCGGATGTTTTACGTCGCCTACACCAAGGATGGCGTGGATCCCGACACGCGCCCCGTCACCTTCGCCTTCAATGGCGGGCCGGGCAGCGCGACACTCTACCTGCATATGGGCGCTCTTGGCCCCAAGCGCGCTCCGATGAACGATGACGGCTCCCTGCCTCGGCCGCCCTATGCCGTCGTTGACAACGCAGAGACCTGGCTCGATTTTACGGACGTCGTCTGCATCGATGCGCCGTCGACCGGTTACAGCCGGATCGCCAAGAACGAACTCAATCCCAAGTTCTTCGGTGTGAATGAGGACATCGCCGCCTTTACCGCCTTCGTGCGCGGCTGGCTGAAGGAGCATAAGCGGTGGCGGTCTCCTCTCTTTATTGCGGGCGAAAGCTACGGCGGGATACGCGGATCCGGACTGTGCGACAGTTTGTTCGATGCAGGCGTCGCCGTCAGCGGCTTCATCAGCGTTTCGGGGACCAGTAACTACCTGACACTCCGGTCGATGCGAGGCAACGATGCGACCTACATCGGCTTTCTGCCCTCTATGTCGGCCTGCGCCTGGTACCACAACAAGGTCTCCCACGCCAAGTATAAAGAGGTTGGCGATCTCGTAACGGAGGTCAAACGCTGGACCGATACCGTCTATGGACCCGCACTGCAGCTCGGCGACAGCATGACCGACGCCCAGAAGGACCAGACCGCCGCCAAGCTCGCGTACTATCTCGGGATCAGTAAGAAGTACTGCCTGGGCTCCAACCTCAAAATAGACGTCTTCGCATTCTTTCGCGAACTGCTCCGCGACGATGGCTTGACGATCGGCCGCTACGACGGCCGCCTGGTGGGCAAAAACGAGGCGAAAGAAGGTTCGGATTTTACGACCGATGCGAGCGACGATGCCATCACTCCGCCGTTCATCACGACGATCAACGACTACCTGGACCGGGATCTGGCGGTCAAGACGGACATGACGTATCTCCCGAGAGGCCCCGTCAATTCCTGGAAATTTCAGGAGGGAGGATTTTCGGAAACCGCCTCGGATCTGAGCCGCCTGCTGCTGCGCAACCCGAACTTCCGGGTGCTCTACTGCTGCGGATATTACGATCTGGCCTGCCCGTTAAATGCAACGCACTTCACGGTCAACCACATGGGGCTGGACGCTGCGACCCGTTCGCATGTCGGCTTCGCCTACTACCCGGCAGGTCACATGATGTATATCGAGAAGTCGTCCCGTAAGAAACTGCACGACGACGTGGCCTCTTTCGTCTCCACCACGCTCGGCAAATCCAATTAATTTGCCTGGCCGCTGCGACAATACGGCGCACAATTTCCTCCGCGCTTGACCGGGCGACCTAACCCCCGGCCCCTTCCCGACACGGGAAGGGGTGCCCCTGCGCTCTATTGCCTTTGTGCGCTCGATCCTGTCAGAGAAGCATAATGGAGGATTGAGGAAGTCTTTGTCTCGCGAGGTAAGGGGCCGGGAGCAGTCGAGAAGGTTCGGTGGAAGCAGGTCGGTCCTTGTCGGGGCACCCCCTTCCCGTGTCGGGAAGGGGGCAGGGGGGGTTAGGCCGCCCGGTTTAGCGCGGTGGGTCGTCCTGTCGCATTGAAAAGGCTTCTGACAGGCGGCTTTTACCCTTTGTCAGCCTATTTCTCACA
>JAYTGR010000538.1:0-1523 GCA_043733205.1 Chthonomonadaceae bacterium | reverse complement strand
GGGTGTCCAGTTCGACCGCAGGCTTTACCGGAGGGGCGTCTACCCTTGAACCGGGCAGCATGGCGCTCCCTTACCGGAGCCGTCATAAGCGGCGGCCTCTTCACCGTGCGCCGCCGCCGAAGAGGCATGGCGAAACGGTGCGGCAGAGTTCTCCCCTCCTGAAGCAGCTGCTGAAGACAGAAGGTTTCGATGAGGATTCGCCCTGCAGGGATCAGAAAGGCCGCGTTGCGGAGCGGTAAGGAGGTGGGAAGCATTAGAGAACGATGGAAAAAGAGGCAGAAACCGGTTTCAGATCGCCGACCTGCGATCTGAAACCACTTCCGGAAACAGGACTATTTTGCAGTTCGATGTTCATAAATATATTCGAGGGCGGGCAGAAGCGACGCTGCGGCGATCGGCTTGACGACATAACCGCATGCTCCGACCTCCACCGCCTTCCTGCGGTACTCTTCGTTGGTATAGGCGGTCACTATGACCACGCAGGTTTGATTGTTCTCCATCACCTGACGGGTTGCCTCCAGGCCGTCCATAATAGGCATCGTGATATCCATCGTCACCAGATCGGGCTTTTCGCGCAGTATGAGATCGACCCCGTCTTTCCCGTTCATCGCCTGTCCGACGACGATCAATCCGGCCCGAGTCAGGACTTTACGAAGCTGCATCTGCGTGATGCTTTCGTCCTCGACTGTCACGATCCGCTTCCCGGCAAGGGGAGAGGGAGGGAGTATTGATTGCAATGGCTTTCCTTCCCTGGAAGACACCGCGAACGCGCGGACCTTCCTGTACAGAGGGCAGACGTAATGGCAGTACACTTTGTGCCGCCATTTATGCTGTCGGCTTTATTTGCCGGCACACCGGGCCGCAGTTCAGCGGCGCACCTTCTCTTTGTCGGGTTCCCGTTTTGGAAGCCAGCGCATGCGGGGAGGCGCGGCACGGCTGGCAAAGACGCCGCGCGCCAGCGTATCGAGATAGCGCGGCCGATTGTGGACCCCGCCATAGGAGAAGAGATTGACGCCTGCCGCTCCGGTCCGACGCAGTGCGGCGATCTTTCCGGCAACATCGTGCGCCGGCAGCCTCCATGCCCCGATACCGGTATAGACATGACGCTCACCGGCGACAGCCAGCGCATGACGTGTCTGAGCCAGCACACGCTCGGTGTTTCGATCGTAAGCCATCAGCGCGACCGCATCGAGATAGCCGTTCTGCAGCCAGCCCTCCCAGTCCTGGCCCCGCACCGCGAACGCCTCTTTGGCATCCGGGAAGACCGCAGCGGAGACCTGCATCCACGGCTTGTCCGCCTTCACCTTTTGCGAGATGCGCGCCACCAGCTGGGTGATCTGCGCGCGCCGCCAGTCGGCCCAGCCGCGTGGGAAGGCGTGGACATACGCCAGCCGATCGGACTGGCGGCGTCTGTCGTACAGCGCCGCCTTGTCCTCCGGCAGCTGCTCGGCCATGAAGTCCCGGAATCGCTGCAGCGTCGTCCCGCTGAAATCATAGCCGGAGCCGCAGTAGCGACAGTAGTC
>JAYTGR010000537.1:0-1529 GCA_043733205.1 Chthonomonadaceae bacterium | reverse complement strand
CGCTCCTGACGATCTTCGGTACGGAAGGCTGTCTCACCGTCGATGCCTATGGCGAAGGGCGCGGCCTCGTTCTCTTCCGCCCCGGTCAGCCCGAAGAGGTCGTCAGCGCCGAACACAGCTGGCACCACGGTTACGAACGGCTCATCGGGCACTTCCTGGACGTCGTGCAGCACGGCGCTGCCCTCCACGCCACTCCCGAAGACGGGCGCGAAAACGTGCGTCTCATCCTCGCCGCCTACGAATCCGCCCGCACCGGCCGCGAAGTCACTCTGTAAGCTGCGTTCTGGAGGCGTCTGCTGGCTGTATCGCGCACCTGATGGAGACTTCGCTCTCCCTGCCGACAAACTGAAATGTGAAGCGTAGGTATACACGCAGGCTCGCCTGCTCTCTTGGCACGCATTTTCACTCCCGGATCGGCGGCCTATCCGCCCTCCGACTTCTGGACAGGATTTCCCTTACCACCCGAACAGGCTGGGAGGGAAGGTTCCCTGCTTATGAAAGGCACGATTATGAAACACCCTGCATCCCTATTTGGATTGGCGGCGTTATGCGTGGCACTCCCCAGCGCCGCCGCGCCCGATGCGGCAGACACTCTGGTCGTCAACGGCAAATCCGCTGCCGCCGATATCCGAACCATCGGCGGAAGTCCCTATGTGAAGCTGGCCGATGTCGCGAAAGCGCTCGGGATGGTCGTTACGAAGCGGCCGGATGGCAAATACGAACTCACGCATTCGGGGGGAGCCAATCAGCTGCAGGGGGTGACCCAGGGGAAGGTGGGCGATGTGCTCTTCGATGGGCGCTGGCGCTTCCAGGTGCAGAGTGTCGCGACGCTCGCCTCCTATACCATGAAGACTGCCGGCGAACCCTACGATTACCATGACCTCTCGACCTTCGACCGCCCAAACCGCATCGTCAAGCCTACGCGCGGCAACTCTCTCGTGGTGCTGCAGTGCCGCGCGACCAATGGCGTCAACGCGAACAGAACGCTGTGGACTGCTGTCAGCGACAACCGAATCCATACTGCCATTACCGACACGGACGGCAGTTCGTATCCCCCGATCGCCTATGACTTCGACGGCGGGCCGATCCAGAGTAAATCTCTGGTGCCGGGCGCGGCGCTCACCTTCGCCGTGCTGTTCAGCGTGCCGGAAGGAACGCACATCAAAGACCTCATCTTCAGCCTGAAAAACAACCAGACCGACGAAAAAATCAACGATGTGCGCGTTACACTGGCCGAGAGCAAGGCCCCTTAAGAAGCGCCGTATCAAGATGACGACCTCCGGCGGCAGAGCTGCGTTCACACGCCCACTCTGCGCGCCAGGAGGTCGTCATCTGTCGGACCTATCGCAAAATCCGGTTTGAAGGCTCCGAATCGAGATCCCCTGTCTCGCCTATGGAACCACGAAAGTGTTGGTGAGGGTGCCGATGGAGGAGATCGTGATGGAGGTCACGTCGCCGGGTTTGAGGAAGATCGGGGGGGTGCGGAAGACGCCGACGCCGCCCGGAGTGCCGGTGGAGAGGATGTCGCC
>JAYTGR010000536.1:0-12084 GCA_043733205.1 Chthonomonadaceae bacterium | reverse complement strand
ATCCGTGATTTTGCGACACTACCGCTAGAAATCAGACATTGCCGTCAGTCGATAAATCCTGTGATCAGTTTTTTCAACTGATCGGCAGACACTATAGGCAGCGGAATCTACGGCCTGACCCCGTCTGTAGGGGCAAATATGCCTGTGTAGTAACAGTTGGCGTGCAAAAGCCCTGGGTTAGCACGTCGTACCGATTATGCCCCTAAGAACGAGCGTGCTTGTTTAACGCGTGTAGCTGGGTTCGGGAACGCTCTGCACGATCTGATGGACAAGCTGAGCGGAGGTGATACTGTCGGCGACAGCGGCATAGTTGCGGATGATACGATGGCTGAGAACAGGCGCGGCGACGGCGCGCACATCGTTCGCGGTAGGCGCGGGCTTACCCATCAGGATGGCGCGCGCTTTCGCGCCCAGCACGAGGTACTGCGAGGCGCGCGGCCCTGCCCCCCACTCTACATACTTCTTGATGAAGGGCATGGCCTCGGGTTCGTGCGGGCGGGAGGCGCGGGCGAGCGCCACGGCGTAGGAGACGACGTGGGGCGAGGCAGGCACTTGCCGCACCAGATGCTGGAGCGCCATCAGCTCCTCCCGGGCGAAGACCGGCAGCGCCTGCGCGTCCTGGTCGGTGGTCGTCGCGCCGACGATCTGCTCCTCCTGCGCCTGGGTGGGATAGGTCAGGGTCAGGCTGAACATGAAGCGGTCGAGCTGGGCCTCCGGCAGAGGATAGGTGCCCTCCTGCTCGATGGGGTTCTGGGTCGCGACGACGAAGAACGGGGGCGCGATGGGCAGCGTCCGGCCGCCGATGGTGACGCTAAGCTCCTGCATCGCTTCCAGCAGGGCCGCCTGCGTCTTAGGCGGCGTGCGGTTGATCTCGTCGGCGAGCACGACATTGGCGAAGATCGGCCCAGGTACGAAACGCAGATGCCGCTGCCCGGTTGCTGGGTCTGTTTCGAGCAGTTCGGTGCCCAGAATGTCCGAGGGCATCAGGTCGGGCGTAAACTGAATGCGCCGGAACTCCCACGATAGCGCCTGCGACAGGGTGCGGACCAGCAGGGTCTTGGCGAGTCCCGGCACTCCTATCAGAAGGCAGTGGCCGCGCGCGAAGAGTGCGATCAGCAGGTTTTGCACGATGTCGTCCTGGCCGACGATCACCTTGCGAATCTCCGCCATCAGCCGCTCCCCTTGCTCTTTTACCCGCTCCGGCTCTATTCCGTCCTCCATCGCTTTTCATCCCTTCCTTGCTGCATGCGGCTCCATGTACGCCATCGCGTTCCCTCTCTCCTACTTCCCGACCGTTTCTACCGGACGGGTCTCGAAAGCTCCCAGCCCCTGGAGTTGGGGAGCGATTTTTTTGGCGGGGCCGACCAGCACGACCGACAGGTTTTCGGGCGCAAAGTAGGTCTTCGCGATCCGGTTGGCGTCTGCCAGCGTGATAGAGCGGAGACGCGGCAGGTACGACTGTAGATAGTCTTTAGGCAGCCCGAAGACTTCGATGTCCGTAAGCTGCCCTGCCAGGGCTTCGGGCGTCTGCATCTGGACCGCGTACATCCCGACCATAAATCCTTTGACCTTTTGCAGTTCCGTGGGGGTGACGCCCTGCTGCGCGGTCTTACGCAGGACCGTTTCGGTGGCGTCGAGCAGGGCGCGTGTGGTCTCGATTTTGGTGAAGGTCGAGACTCCGAACGATCCGCCCGCCTCCTGGGCGGCGAAACTGCTGTCGATGCCGTAAGTCAGAGAGCGATTGACGCGGATCTCATCGATCAGGCGCGAAGTGAAGCCGCCGCCCAGAACGGCGTTGGCGATCTGCGCCGCATAGTAGTCGTCGCTGCTGCGCGGCAACCCGACTCGCATCCAGCGTACCTGCGTCTGCGTTGCGTCCGGCTTATCGATAAGAATACGCCTTCGGGGGGAGGCCTTCGCGGGAGGCACAGGGGAAGGGTGCGTGTCGCTTTTAGGCCAGTCGGAGAAGAGGTGTTTCAGGGTCGCCGCCATTTCCAATGTCCTGAAATCCCCAACCACCACCAGGATCATCGTGTTGGGCGCGACCGTGCGATGGTAGTAGTCGATCAGGTCGTCCCTTTGCAGGGATCCGATACTCGTTACGGTCGGTTCCAGGCCGTACGGGTGGCCTGCAAAGACCGTCTCATTGGCGACTCGATTGGCAATTCCGCCGGGATTGTCGCCAAGCGATTCCAGTCCGGCGACTCTCAACTGCCGCTCGCGCTCCAGCTCTTCGGCAGGAAAGGTCGGGTGCCGCAGCGCCTCCTGGAAAAGGCTCAGTCCTGCCGCCGTGTCCCTGGCAAGCACATCCAGGTAGAGGGAAAAGCGATCGCGGCCCGCGCCTGCGCTGAGCGAACCGCCGAGAAAGTCGATCTCTTCCGCGATCTGCGGGCCGGTGCGTGTCTCCGTGCCTTTGGTCATCAGGCTGGCAGTCAATGCAGCCAGCCCCGCTTTGCCAGGCCCGTCCAGTGCGGCTCCGCCTGGAAAGACGGCTCGCACGCTCAGAATAGGAGCGCGATGATACTCCATCAGGACGACCCGAATGCCATTGTCGAAAGTGATGCGCGTCACCGGCGGCAGGTTGATCTTCTGCGCGGAGGCCATGCTGCCCGGCAAAGCGCTTAGGAAAACGCAAAGCAGGCAGAACAGTCCGGGCAGGGCCTGAAGTTGCATCCTGGGGAAAAACAGTCTCATGGAGCGGCTCCCTCGCTGCTCTCCTTGTCGGGCACGAGCAGGATCACCGTGCGGGTACGGTCGCTGAAAATCTTTTTCGCGATGCGCTGAATATCGGCCAGGGTCACGCGGTCGTAGCGGGCGGGCGTGTCCAGTAGTTTCTTCCAGTCGCCCCAGTTCGCCTGATACTCCGCAAGCTGCCCTGCCAGAGCGAGATTCGTTTTGAAGCTGCCGACATAGCCCATCCGAACCGCGTTTTTGGCCTTCTGGAGTTCGCGTTCGGTGACGCCGTTTTTCTGGACGTCGTCGAGGGCCGCATAGATCGCGTTTTCGCACTCTGCCAGGGTATGGCCCTGCTGCGCCTGGGCGTAAAACGTGAAGAGACCGGGATCTACACGCGACTCGTTGCCTGCATTGACCGCCGCAGCGATCTGCTTATCGTACACCAAATTTTTGTAGAGGCGCGAACTCTCGCCGCCGGAGAGAATGGTGGAGAGCAGATCGCGGGTGGGATCGTCAGGGTCTTTGTAGCTGCCGACATGGTAGCCGATGCGGAGCGCGGGCAGTTCGGCAGGGCGATGGAACTGGATGCGCTTTTCGCCGCGCTGGGGAGGTTCGGCGTCGATGACAGGCGGAGGATCCGCCTGGCGAGGGATGTCGCTGAAATACTTTCGCATTTTGGCGAGAAGGGCGCCGGTATCGAAGTCGCCGACCACGCAGACAACGGCGTTGTTGGGAGCGTAGTAGGTGCGGAAATAGGCCTGAGCGTCTTCCAGTCGAATCGCGTCGATGTCTTTCATGAACCCGATCGCCTGCCAACGATAAGGGTGAGCGACAAACGCATTGTTCCACAGCAGTTCTTCCAGGGAGCCTTCTACCGAGTTGTCCGTGTTCACGCGCCGCTCTTCTTTGACGATCCCGCGCTCCTGGCCGATGTTCGCGGCGTCGAGTTTCAAGGCCCGCATGCGGTCGGATTCGAGCTGCAATACGCTGTCGAGCGTGGCGGACGAGAACTGCTCCTGATATTCGGTGCGGTCGCTGGTCGTAAAAGCGTTGGAATCGCCGCCGCCTGCCTCAATGATTTGATCGAACTGTTTCGGCTTGAACTTTGCCGAACCGTTGAACATCATGTGTTCAAAGAGGTGGGAAAGCCCTGTGATACCCGGCCGCTCGTTCCGCGCCCCTACTTTAAAAACGGTGTAGTAGGCGATCGAAGGCACGGTGTGGTCTTCCAGCGCCAGGACCGTCAGGCCGTTCGGGAGCTGCACTCGCGCCACTTTTAAGTCCGGGCCGTTCTGCGCCGGGAGCGGTCCGGCCATCGCACCGAGCGCCGCGGTACAGAGCGCAATTCGGAAACAGTCGAAGAAACGCATGCGCGTCAAACTCCTTGCGAAGAACAGCCGCTGAGAACCCCGAACGGAGGAACTAGCCGCCTGCGATGGCGGGGACGATGGAGACCGCATCACCGTCTTTGATCGGCGTATCTTTGCCTTCCAGGAAGCGGATATCCTCTTCGTTGACGTAGATGTTGACGAATCGGCGCAGTTCGCCGGAGTCGTCGGTCAGGCTCTTCTTAATGCCGGGATACTGCTGTTCCAGCTCCTCGACGAGTGTGGCGACGGTGCCCTCTGCGACCGTCACGGTTTCATTGTTGTTGGTGAACTTCCGCAACGGTGTCGGAATAAGTACGCTGACTGCCATGATGATTAAAATTGCTCCTCTTTGAAGGCACGCCAGAACCTTTCTCCATAACTGGGAGAGAGGCCCTGGCGCGATAGCGGTCAGACGCCGACGCCTGCCAGTAGTTTTTCGGTTTTGAGAGCGGCTTCGAGGGAGGCCAGGTTCGGCTGAATGCCGAAGGTTTCTCCCAGTTTGCCGACCACCGCCTCCTGCGTTTTGAGGCCATTGCCGGTGATGGCGATGACGACGATCTCATCCGGTTTGAAGCGGCCCTGTTCGGCCAGTTTCTTGGTGACGGAGACGGTGACGCCGCCGGCGGTCTCGGTGAAGATGCCTTCGGTGCGGCCAAGCAGGCGAATCCCGTCGATGATCTCTTCTTCGGTCACATCGTCGGCCCAGCCGCCGGATTTGCGGACCGTGTCCATGGCCATATAGCCGTCGGCGGGATTGCCGATGGCGATCGACTTGGCGATGGTGTTGGGCTTCTGCGGGCGGAACACCTCGGCATTGGTCTTGATGGCGGTCGTGATAGGCGAGCAGCCTTTGGCCTGTGCCGCGTACATCTTCGTCGGCACACCGCCGTCGATCAGGCCGAGCTTATCGAACTCGTTGAGCCCTTTGTAGATCTTGCTGATGAGCGAGCCGCCCGCGCACGGCACGACCACATGGTCGGGGGCTCTCCAGCCCAGCTGCTCGGCGATCTCGTAGCCGAACGATTTAGAGCCGTCGCCGTAGTAGGGGCGCAGGTTGATGTTGACGAAGGCCCAGCCGTACTTGTCGCCCGCTTCGGCGCAGAGCCGGTTGACTTCGTCGTAGTTGCCGTTGACCGAGAGGACGTTCGCTCCGTAGATCAGCGTGCCCAGCACTTTGCCCTGCTCCAGATCGTGCGGGATAAAGATGTAAGCGCGGAATCCGCCTTCGGCGGCGTGGGCGGCCACGGAGTTGGCGAGGTTGCCGGTCGAGGCGCATGCCACGGTGTCGTAGCCGAACTCGCGCGCTTTGGTCAGCGCGCAGGCCACGACGCGATCTTTGAAGGAGAGCGTCGGATAGTTGACGGCATCGTTCTTGATATACAGATTTTTCAGGCCGAGCTCATGCCCCAGACGCTCCGCCTTGATGAGCGGTGTCCAGCCGACATGTTTGCCGACGGTCGGCGGCCCTTCGACGGGCAGCAGATCCCAGTAGCGCCACATGGAAGGGGGACCGGCGGCGATCTTCTCGCGGGAGATCTTCGGAGTGATCTCTTCCCAGTTCAACACCACTTCCAGTGGCCCAAAACAGAGTTCGCATACATGGATAGGGCGCGTCGGATAGTCCTGCCCACACTCCCGACAGCGCATTCCCAGCACTTTCGCCATTGCTCTCGCTCCTTATCGCCCGCTGAACCGGGTCTTGCTCGTGGGGCTGCGAGGCTTCCGGAAACGCCAAAAAGCCTCTCGCCACCATGCACAAATAATGCACAGGACGAAAGGCAATGCCTTCGTGGTTCCACCTGCTTTCATCGCCTCCTCACGGATGACGACCTCAGCGGGTGCTAGGTAATGCGGGCGCATTCCGAACACCCTAACCCTGTAACGGGAGCCCCCCGGCAGCCCTTACTCGGCTTACGCCTTTCACAGCCGCGGCTCAAAGGCCATTTCGGCAGGTTCGCTTGTATCGGCTCACACCAACCCGACTCGCTGTGACCGCGCTGCCCGCTTACTCCACCTTCTCAAAGCCTCAACTCTCTGATCCGGCAGCCCCTCCGCAAAGTGGACGCCGTAATTCTGCACTGACCGGCATTATACACGCCAATCCTATCTGCTGTCAAGCGTCCGCATCGGCTCACGAGTGATTCGTCAGGAGACGGAGTTTTTGCGGCAGGCTGCAAATTTCCCATGTACACACGGTGCGCCTGCCCGCCTCTGTCGATCGATAAGCCAGAAGAGCGTTCCTGCAAAGCGCTCCCTCAGGCATCCGGGTTGGGTGCGAGGAAGCGGTCGTAGAGAAGGCCCCAGCGCAGGCCGCGGGTGCTGACTTCGACGGTGAGGCTGCCGAGGTGGGCGAGGGCCTGAGAGAGCAGGATCGCGCCGCCGAGAATGATGTCGGCGCGGCGCGGGTCGAGGCCGGGAAAGGTTCTGCGTTCCGCGATGGTGCTGGTGGCCAGCAGGGAGAGCACATCTTCCAGATCGTCGGCATGCAGCTTATAGCCGTGCATGGTTTCGGTCGCGCTGCGGCCGCCGCGCTGAATCGCCGCCAGATTGGAGACGGTGCCGCCGATGCCGACGACACGTGTTTCGGCCTGCGTGAAGTTGTCTGAGAGCGGCACCGCGCCGAACGCCTCGGAGGCGGCCAGATGCGCCGCAGCGAGCTGGGCGACCGCAGGCGGATCGGACTTCAGGAAGTTTTCGGTCAGTTTGACCGCGCCCCAGTTGACGCTGATGCGGTCGGCGATACGGTCGCTGTGCGCCTCGCCCTGAATCACTTCGGTGCTGCCGCCGCCGATATCGATCGCCAGCAGACGCGGCACCTCGCGCCACTGCGGGTCCCGGCGCACGGCGAGATAGGAGAGCCGCGCCTCCTCCTCCCCCGGAATGATCTCGATCTTCAGGCCGCAGCGCTCGTCGACCCGGCGCAGGAAGTCGGCGCGATTTTCGGCGTCGCGCAGGGCGGCCGTGCCGATGGCCACGGTCTCCCGCACCGGATAGGACCGCACGGCGGCGAGGAAATGGTCGAAGGCGTCGAGGGTGCGCAGAATGGGGACTTCGCGCAGGCGCCGGGCCTGCGCCATCATGCCCTCGCCGAGGCGGGACTGCAGCGACGCCTCGTAGACACGATTGGCGCGGCCTCCGCCGAGGTCGGCGATGATCATTTTGACGGTGTTGCTGCCGACATCGATCCCGGCATAGAGCGCGGCATCGGGCGGCAGGGGCAGAGGACTGCGGTACTCCATGACTTCCGGATCGGACATGCTACCTGGCCTTCTCCTTCTCTTTGCCGTGCTCTGTATCCGGCGGCGCGCCGAGCGCGATATTGATCTCCGCAAGCGTATCGGCGAGTTTGGACTGCGCCTTGCGGTCCAGTTCCGGCTGGGTGTCGGCGGCGGTAAACTCCTCGCCGCCCTGCCGCAGGCGGCGCATCCGCTGCTCCTGCTCCCCCGCTTTCAGATCGCCAGGCTCCAGAATCAGGGTCTCCGCCCGCTCCGCGAAGCGGGCCAGCTCGCGCAGCAGGCGGTTGCGAAACTGCGGGGCGTGGGCGCCGAGCAGGAAGCGCGTCGTCTGCCCGAGCGAGCGAACGGCTTCCTCCGCCAGAGGCGACAGGGCGGGCGCTGCGGCGGGCGGCGTCTCCCACTGGACCAGAGCCGAGGAGGCGGACTTCCCAGCAGGAGCGGGTTCCGCCGTGGGAAGGTCTTTGAAGGGCGCGAGGAATGCCTGAATATGGCGCGCTTTGATCTCGGTCAGGCCGGGCACCGCCAGCAGAGTCTCCAGGGAAGCGCTGCGCAGGGCGGCCAGGTTATCCAGACCCGCCTTTTGGAGCGCGCGCAGACGAATCGGCCCCAGGCCGGGAATATCAGCCAGTCGACGGGGTGCGGCGAGGTGCAAGCGGGCGTCGCCGCCGCGGGGCATCGCGATGGATGGGTTTGTCGGATTCGACGGGGTCTTGGGCATGGGCAGTCTCATCCTCAGCAGTGGGCGCGGGAGTTTTGGCAGTTTCGGGTATTTGGGCCGCGACGGGCGGCGGCGGAGACAGCGCCGCCTGCGCCGCCTCTTCCAGCAGAGCGATCAGACGGGGGAAAAGTTCCTGTTCCTGCCACTGTGTCCAGTCCGTCAGGAACTTCGCATAGCGGGCGTCCCGTTCAAAGCGGGTCTCACGACAGAGCGTCAGCAGGCCGATCCCGGCGTCGAAATCCACGTAATGCACGCCGACCACCGGCTCGTCCCGATGATCCGTGCCGAAACTGTCTTTCAGCAGATGCGTCAGGTGTGCGGTCAGCTGCGGGACCAGGACATCGGCGTCGTGCAGAAAGCCCAGATGATCCTGCAGCGCTTTGACGGTCTCCAGTGCGGCGGAGAAGCGGGCGGCGAAATCGGGCACAGGCGCGTAGATCTGCTGAAACAGCTCCATGGTGTAGCGCAGGCGTTTGGCCGCGATCCGCATCTGATGCAGTTCGTAGACGGATTCGGCATCGGTCAGATAGGGAACGAACGCCAGCATCTCGTCGAGACGGGTGCCGATGATGAGGGCGGCGTTGACGGCGAGCGGCGCCTCCGGATCCAGGCCGTGAATCGGTTCAGCTCTTGCCATTTCGCCCCTTCCTGCCTTTGTGAGGTTTGGCTTCCGGAACCGGCTTTGCTTCCGGGACCGGCTTTATCTTCGGACGGGCCTCGGCGATCGTGTGGAAGCGTGTCAGCAGATCCTGATGTTCCAGATGCGCGATCGTCTCGCGCACCGCCTCCTGCGCCTCGTCGCGCTGGTCCTTCATCTGCGCGATGAAAGAAGCGATCCCCGCCCGCTGCTGCGGCGGCAGTCCCGCCTCCCGTTTCGAGAGCGTGTCGATCATCACGTCGAGGTCGCGCGCCTGCCCGAGCGCGCCGGTCACGGTCTTGATTTCACGCTCGAAGCCCCGAAACTCCCTGTCGGGGAAACAGTCGTGAAACACCTCCAGCGCCGCGCGGGTGCGCCGCGACCAGACCCGCATCTGCTTGATCGGCTCGGTCTTTTCGCCCTCTTTCGCGCCTTCCAGATGCGACAGCATCCGTTCCAGGCGCGGCTGAATGGCCTGCACTGCATACTCCCGCAAATTGGACGGCTCCGGTTCGGACATACGCTCTGCTCCCACTCGACCTGCTCTCATTCGATTACGCGAAGACGCTGCGCAGCTCCGGCTCCCGATCGGCGTTGACCAGCGCAATGACGCTGTCGTGCAGCAGCAGGGCAGTATCTCCGGACGGCAGGACTGCGTGCTCATCGCGAATGATCGAGATGATCAGCGCCTCCGGCGGGAGATTGAGATCTTTCACCTGTTTGTTGAGCACGGGCGATTTCGTGCCGATCTCGATCTCGACGATCTCGATGTTGCCCCGATTCAGCGCGGCGAGCGGGATCATTTCGCCGCCGCCGACCTCCTGCTCGATCAGGTTGTAGATGATCTTGGTCGAGCTGACGGTGGCGTCGATGCCGAGCTGATGAAACAGTTTTTCGCTGCGCGGATCGTTGACGCGGGAGATGGTGCGCGGGACGCTGAACTCCATCTTCGCCATCTGACATACGACGAGGTTGTCGTCGTCGCTGCCCGTGGTGGCGACGACGGCATCGGCGCGCCCGAACCCGGCCTCCAGCTGCTGATCGGCCTGGCAGCCGTCGCCCTGCATGACGACTTCACCAAGCTCTTCGGACAGAATACGATAGCGCATGCGGTCTTTTTCCAGCAGCAGCACTTCGTGTTTGGCGGCGCACAGCTTTTTGGCGAGGTAGTAACCGATGTTGCCCCCGCCGACTATGATAATGTACATTCCTGTCCTCTTGGCCTTCAGACGTTCTGGGCGAGATACTCGGCCGAGTAGTCTTTCGCCAGACCCCATTCGTTGGTGGTCACATAGTCACGCAGCAGGCCGGAGGCGATGGTCGTGGTGCAGAGCGTGATGATTCCAAGCTGCCGATAGCGGTCGGCGCGGATCGGGTCATAGATACGCGCGATGACGCGCGGTACGCCGAAGGTATGCTGGGCGATCTGCGCCGCCATGATGTTGCGGTTATCGCCCTGAGTGGCGGCCACAAAGACGTCTGCATTCTCGATGCCCGCTCGCCGCAGCACATCCTCATCGATTCCGTTACCGATGATACGATTGCCTTTGAAGCGCGCTCCCAGTCGGCGGAACGCCTCGCTCTGCATGTCGATGACGGTGACCGTATGGCCATCTTTGTACATCAGCCGTGCGAAGGTCGTGCCGACGCGCCCACATCCGAGAATGACGATGTTCATAATCCTGCTCAAACTCCTTGTTCGGACTGTCGCCGTCCTTACTGCCCAGGACCGCACACCAGGCGTCCAGCGGGTAATACAGTATACACCAAAACCCCGGCAGATTCCGTGCGCTCTCCGCAAGCGGAGCCCTCCCCATCGCCCGATTGCAGGACGGGCGCGGCGTGTGCTAAAATAGGGAGTTCCGTGCAGGACACGGAAGGCCCTATTCTGCCCTGGAGAGAGACACCCAACGCCATGAGCGAACAGCATGACCTCAAGGACGCTATCCGCGCCCGCTCCATTCTCGCCACCGACTGCGGGAGCACCACCACCAAAGCCATCCTGATCGAACAGCAGCCGGACGGTCAGTACCGTCTGACGACGCGCGGTGAAGCGCCCACGACAGTGGAAGCGCCGTTCGACGACGTGACGGTGGGAGTCGTCAATGCGGTGCGGGAGATCGAGGAGCTGAGCGGCCGGACGATCCTCGGTGCGGACAGCAGACCGATGACCCCTGCGCAGGACGACAAAACGGGTGTGGATCTCTATCTCTCCACCTCCAGTGCGGGCGGTGGTCTGCAGATGTCGGTCGCGGGTGTCGTCAAGGCGATGAGCGCGGAGTCGGCGCAGCGCGCCGCCCTCGGCGCGGGCGCCATCATCATCGATGTCATTGCAGTGGACGACGGCCGCAAAGAGTATCAGCGGGTGGAGCGCCTGCGGCAGCTGCGTCCCGACATGATCCTGATGTCCGGCGGCACGGACGGCGGCACGGTCAACCACTTGGTCGAGATGGCGGAGATGCTGCTCTCCGCCGATCCCAAGCCCCGCCTCGGCATCGGCCTCAATCTGCCGGTCATCTATGCGGGCAACAAAGACGCGTTCAAGCAGGTGGAAGAGCTGATCGGCGACAAGGTCGCGCTGCGGCAGGTCGAGAATCTGCGCCCCACCATGGAGCGGGAGAACCTGCTGCCCGCCCGTGAAGCCATCCACGATCTGTTTCTGGAGCACGTCATGCAGCAGGCTCCGGGCTACGGCAAGCTCTCCGGCTGGACCAGCACGGGCATCATGTCCACGCCCAACGCGGTCGGCAAGATCATGCAGACCATCGCCGCACAGCGGAACATCAACGTCCTGGGCGTCGATATCGGCGGCGCGACCACCGACGTCTTCTCCGTCTTCAGCAACATCTTCAACCGCACGGTCTCCGCGAACCTCGGCATGTCCTACTCGATCTGCAACGTGCTGACGGAGGCGAAGGTCGAGAACATCAAGCGCTGGCTGCCTTTCGCCGTCTCCGAAGCCGATCTGCGCAACCAGCTGCGCAACAAGATGATCCGTCCGACCACCATCCCGCAGCGGCTCATGGACCTGCAGATCGAGCAGGCCGTCGCCCGGGAGGCGCTGCGTCTGGCGTTCGAGCATCACAAATCCCTCGCGCGCGGCCTGACCGGCGTGACGATGGAGAAGAATGTCGGCAATATCTTTGATCAGAAGGGCACGGGGCAGACACTCGTCAATCTGCTGAAGCTGGACATGATCGTCGGTTCCGGGGGAGTGCTCTCCCACGCGCCGCGCCGCGAACAGTCGGCTCTGATGATGATGGACGCCTATCAGCCGGAAGGCTTCACGCTGCTGACCGTCGACTCCATCTTCATGATGCCGCAGCTCGGCATCCTCTCCACGGTGCATCCAGAGGCGGCGACGCAGGTGTTCGAGCGGGACTGTCTGATCTACCTCGGCACCTGTATCGCGCCCATCGGGGTGGCGAAAGAGGGCGAGCCGTGCGT
>JAYTGR010000535.1:0-1530 GCA_043733205.1 Chthonomonadaceae bacterium | reverse complement strand
GGCGGCCCAGGAAATCCTTATTGCGCCGCACCGTTTTGACAAACGGTGGGCCGGGGGGTTACAATGAGGGCAGGCAGAAAAAAAGCCGTCGGAAGCGTTTGGCACGCGATACATCGCCTCCGACGGCATCTCAAGTCTTGGAAACTGTCGACGCCTCGCGGCGTCTTCGGAAATCCTTCGTACAAGAGAGAAAAGAAAGGGTTTACCCCTAATCGAGCTGCTGGCTTTTAAGACAGTTCTCCCCCCACAAAGGTTACATAAAACTACGTCGATGGAAATAAATTCTATTTTTCCGCTTTCGGCCGGCCTGGAATCGACGCCGGATGCCCGTGCCTGGGTCGAAGTAGACCTCAATGCCGTCCGCGCCAATACAGCTCGCCTGCGCGCGCTGCCACGGCTGATGCGCTGCAGTTTCATGGCGGTGGTCAAGGCCGATGCCTACGGTCACGGGCTGGTTCCGGTCGCGCAGGCGGCAGTGGAAGCTGGAGCCGACTGGCTGGGCGTTGCAGCCGCTGCCGAAGGCGTCGCACTGCGGCAGGCCGGTCTGCAGGGGCCGATTCTGCTGCTCTGCGCCCCCGCCCCCGGTGAGGCGGAGACGCTGCTGCGCTTTGGCCTGACCGCTTCTGTCGGCGATGCCACGACACGCGCTGCACTGGTGCAGGCCACGCGCCGTCTGGGGCTGACGACCCCGCCCGCCGTCCATATCGAGATCGATACAGGGATGGGGCGGGCGGGCGTGCTGCCGGACGAAGCACTGGAGTTCTGGCGCGCGGCCGTCGCGGCCGGCCTGCGCGTAACCGGGCTGATGACCCACTTCTCCGATGCCGACGGCGACGCGGAGTGTACTCTGGCCCAGCAGAGCGCCTTTCAGGCTGTCCGAAAGAACCTGGAGCAGGCGGGAGCGCAGTTCGATCAGGTTCACTTGAGCAACAGCGCCGGCGCACTGCGCCTCGGCGCTGCGGCCGGCACGATGGTTCGCGCCGGACTGCTGCTGTACGGCATTCAGCCGCCCCTGCAGGACGCTGCTCCTCTGCTGGAGGGCTCTCAGCAGACTGCAGTGTCCCTGCAGCCTGCAATGACGGTCAAGGCGCGTGTTGCGGCCGTACGCTCTCTGCCGAAGGGCCATCCGATCAGCTATGGCGCGACGCACCGTCTGATCCGGCCCAGCCTGGTGGCGACGGTGCTCCTCGGCTATGGCGACGGCTATCCGCGCCGACTCTCCAATTGCGGCTCCGTTCTGCTGCAGGGGAGGCGTGCGCCGATCCTCGGCAGGGTCTGTATGGATCAGACGGTCGTCGATGTGACCGAGATTCCCGGCGTCGCGCCCGGAGAGATCGCCGTCTGTCTGGGAGCGCAGCGAACAGCACGCATTACGGTGGAAGAGATTGCCGCTCTCGTGGGGACAACGGAACACGAGATCACCACGTGTTTTACCGCACGTCTGCCTCGCGTATTCCTCTAGCGGAACGGGTTGGGAACTGGTATAATAGGGACTGTGCCCAGTCTTCTATCCCACCGCTGTCGCTCCTC
>JAYTGR010000534.1:0-1531 GCA_043733205.1 Chthonomonadaceae bacterium | reverse complement strand
TTCCGAAGATGCCGCCGATAAAAAACATCCACCGGAAATCCAATCCGCCGTGTTCCTGCCACAAACCCATGATACGCGCTGTGATCAGCATCGAGGCCGCCATGCCGACGCGCACCAGACTCATCAGCCGGCCGCGCAGACGGTCCGGGTAGATGTCTTTCATGATGGCCGTATAGGCAGGCGTCGAGACGGAGAAGAGGATCGGCGTCATGACGATCAGGCTGACGAACATCTCCCGCCCCGCCCCGCCCCGCACCAGGAACGGCGTCAGCAGAAAGAGGCCGCGGGAGATGAACCAGGTGATGGTCACGAACGGCAGCTTCGACCGGCCTTCCATCTGCCGCGCCCAGAGCGTCGCGAACAGGTAGCCGATGGCGGGCGCGGCGGTCGCCAGCGCCATCTGGAATTTGGTGGCGTGGAGCGCGCCGCGCGCAAGCTGCAGCGCGAACGTCCAGATCGCGCCCTGATAGACTCCGGCGCAGATGCCGGCGGCCGAATCCCAGCACCAGTTCTGCCAGACATCGTCCGGGATCACGCGGCCCATCTGGCCGCGCACCCAGACCGCAGGCCCCCGCATCGGCGCGGGGATGCGCTCCCGCAGCGGGCGCGGCGCAGGGTCTTCTGCTTCGGGGGACGGCGGTTCAGGTTTCAAGTCGAAAACGGACACAATGGGATTCTCTTTTCCTGGCGGGATCAGACGTCGCGCCGCTCGAACAAAACAGCGCCGATCAGGAACACGCCGACGATATAGACGATCAGATAGAGTGCATCCAGATGCGGCAGATGCAGATGCGCCGCGCCCCACTCCTTCACAAACTGCGGAGAGACGCCGAACCGTAAGTCCTGACGGCCGCTGGTGTAGCAGATCGATTCGGTCGTGTCCTTGATCCACCAGGCGATGCAGCCCTGCGGCATCACGACAGAAGCGAAGTTCGCGAGCCAATGCAGCGGCAGGGCTTCGAAATTTGAACCCAGCGTGTTTAGAATACCGTCAAACCAGGAGAACGCGCTTATCACGAGCGCCAGCGATGTGCCGACAAAGCGCTGTGCCACAGTCGAGAGGGTGAGCGTCAGGGTGCAGATAACGACAGGGAACAGCGTCAGATAGAAACTTGCCGGGATCAGAGGTGCGAGATCGGCATGAGACTGCAGACTCAGCGATGCCCAGACGGTCAGACCCCAGCCCAGCACACTGCCGGCCAGAATCGTGTTCAGCCCTATCCATTTGCCGAGCAGGATATGCCAGCGGGGAATCGGTTTCGGCAGAATGACCGCCAGCAGGCCGCGCTCGATCTCGCCGGAGATCGCCCCGCCCGCCAGCAGAATGGCGAAGAGCGAGCCGAACACACGGATCGCAAAGAGGCAGAGCGACATGATGACCGAACGCGCCAGAGGATAGTTGAGAGCGTACCAGACGGCGTCGTGGCTGCCGTCCGCTGCAGACGCCTGCATCTGCGCGCGAATGATCTGCAGGAGCAGCGACAGCCCGAGAATCGCCAGCCCCATCAGCAGTGCGCCGAGGAATGTGCGC
>JAYTGR010000533.1:0-4631 GCA_043733205.1 Chthonomonadaceae bacterium | reverse complement strand
CGGCCGGAATCAGCATGGCGCGCATCTTTCTGCCGATCTTTCTGACGGGGCTGGTGGTCAGCGTGGGAGATTTCTTCTTCGGGGAGTACATCGTCCCCAAATCGGTGGAGAAGTTTCAGGGGGTGCTGGACGAGATACCGACCCAGCTGAAGACGCTGGCTCCTGTGCCGGGACAGACGATCTCCTCCGCAGACAACGCCTACAATATCAACATTCGCAGCGTCTTCCGCCGGCACGGCTACATCGAGCTGCACGGTATCCAGATCATCGCCACCCCGACAGCGGTCGCGACCGGCGACACCGAACCCATCGACGTCTACGCGGAAGACGGCCGCTTCGAGAACGGTGTCTGGACACTGTACAAACCCTCTATCCTCCGCCGCAACATCAAGAAAGACAATGAATGGCAGGATCTGAAGCCGACAAAAGATGGCCGATTCGTGATGGATATCTCCGTCGATCCGCAGGCATTCAAGAGCGCGTTTCAGCTCCAGCTGCCGATGTGGAAGATGGCAGGTTCGTCCTCGCGCACTTTCTGGCAGCTGAAAGAAGATGTACGGCGCAATGCTGCTCAGAACGTTGTCGATCCCTACGCCGTTCTCAACTATCACTTCAAGCTGTCGGTGCCGTTCTCCTGTCTGGTGATGGCGCTGTGCTGCCCGCCCATGGCGATGCGGTTCGCCAGAGGCGGCGGCTTCATGGGCACCCTGCTGTCGATCTGCCTGGTCTTCGTCTACTGGAACACCATGCTGCTGATGCGCATATTGGGTTCGGTGGGACCGGAGGGCGGTGCGCCTCTCCTGGCCCCACAAATCGCGGCCTGGACTCAGAATGTCGTCTTCATCGTCATCGGTCTAATCGTTCTGCGCCGCAGCGAATAGACTCGGCCCCAGGAAGCGGCGCAGGAAGACATTGACGGGTTTGTTGTCGATAGGATACCGTTATCGAAGCGGCGCCGAAGACGGTCGTGCAACAGTCTGCGGACAAGTGCGTAGAACGGGAGAATCGCCTTGATGCAGGCAGCATACAGGGGGAAACGGCATGGAAATGTGTTTTATGGCACCAGCCGCCGCTTCGGAAAGAGTGGTGTCGTGAGTATACCGTTGGAATCGACGCCGCTGGAAGCTGTCAACAGAGCAGAGAAGGGGATTCCGGTGGAGATGTCGAACACCGATGTGCAGGGGCAGGCTGGCGCATCGAGGAGATATCTCATTCTGGCAAATCCGAAGGCGGGCGGGCTCAAAGCTGCGGGCGCATCGGGAAGCTCGGAGGACGCCGATGCGGCGCTGGCACATCTGAAGGCGGAGGTCGAACGCTTCGGCCTCGATGCACGTGTGGAAAACGCACCGGCTCCGCCCCAGCTGCCGAACCGCCTGCAGGCCGCCGCCGCCGAGGGCTTCGATACCGTCGTTGCAGCAGGGGGCGACGGCACTGTCCGCCCGATTGCGCAGCTGCTGGTCGAATCGTTGCTGCAGTTCGGTATCCTGCCGGTTGGGACCGCCAACAACTTCGCGCATTCGCTGGGAATTCCTCTCGACCTCGAGGGCGGCCTGCAGGTGCTGCGTGACGGCCGCCCGCAGAAGGTGGATGTGGGGCGCATGGGTTCGGAGAACTTTATGGAGGCGGCGGGGGTCGGGCTTTTTGCCAACCTGATCGCGGCGTTCGGCCCCTCCGGCCCTTCGGCGGCGCAGTGGCTGTCGTGTCTGCGCATCGCCGGTCCCATGTTCTGGAATCCACCGGGCTACCATCTGAAACTCATTCTTGATGGCATTCCCTATGAGAAAGATGTCACGATGGTGTCGGTCTGCAACTCGAATTTTCTGGGGAAACGCTGGCTCATCGCCCCGGAGGCTCTCCTGAACGACGGCCTGTTCGATGTCGTCGTCGTGGGAGCGCTCACCCGATGGGAGCTGCTGGGTTTCCTGATCTCTGTCGTCCGAGGGAGAGACCTGACCTTTCCGAAAGTGACGCTCGTCCGGGCGAAGACCGTGGAGAT
Source organism: Chthonomonadaceae bacterium (assembly GCA_043733205.1). Taxonomy (GTDB): domain Bacteria; phylum Armatimonadota; class Chthonomonadetes; order Chthonomonadales; family Chthonomonadaceae; genus JANXLO01. The sequence goes on along the minus strand of JAYTGR010000533.1, from coordinate 2,635 downwards.
CAGTCGGTTTCGGGAGGGGCATCGGCCGCTTCCAATCCATGCGGACGACCACATCGGAACCTATATCCCGGTCCGCCTGGAGGTCGTCCCCGGAGGTTTGACCGTGATCGCAACGGAGAATGTGGGCTCCTGACAGCCGATCCGTTTACGTCGAAAACTCTATGCCTATATCAAATTTAGAACCTGTCCACCTGCTCTTTCTCACCAACCACCTGACCGGCAGCGAACGTATCGACTCGATGCTGCGCGCAGCAGCAGGCACAGACGTCGCGATCGATATTCGGACGAATCGTACGGCGGACATCGAAGCGCTGACCGCGGCGATGCCCGATGTCCTGCTGGTGGGTGTCACGGCGACCGATACGAGCGCGCAGGCAGCTTCCGAACTGCTCGTGGCCTGCGCACCACGGATACCGGTCGTGCTGTTGAGCGAGGTGGATGACGATGCGCTTGCGCTTCAGGCGATGCAGGCAGGCGCTCAGGATTTTCTGGTCGTTCACGATCTTGATGGGCATCGGCTGCTGCGCGCGGTGCGATTCGCGCTGGAACGCGGCCGAGTGCGACAGGCGCTCCGTAAAAGCGAAGCGCATAAAGATGCGATACTGGATACCGCCCTCGACTGCATCATCGGGATGGATCACAAGGGCGGCATCATGGAATGGAATCAGGCCGCCGAACGCACATTCGGATGGAAGCGGGCTGCAGTGCTGGGCAGGGAACTGGCGTCGGTCATCATCCCGGAACGGTTCCGGGAGAGTCATCGGCACGGGCTGGCGCATCTCCTCGCGACAGGGGAGAGCCCGGTCATGGATCAGCGGCTGGAACTGCCGGCGCTTCGCGCGGACGGCTCCGAATTTCCGGTGGAACTGACGATCACCTCTGTCCGTGCTCAGGATGAGCCGATCTTTATGGGATATCTGCGCGATATCACGGAGCGTGAAAGAACGGAGAACGCTCTGCGGGTGAGTGAAGCCCGCTACCAGCGGATCGCCGCGAACGTGCCCGGTATGGTCTACCAGTTCGTGCTGCACCCGGATGGGTCGATAGCTTTTCCCTTCGTAAGCGAAGGCTCCCGAGAACTGTGCGGCCTTGAGCCATCCAGGATCATTGCAGATCCGATGGCTTTGATCGAGACGATGCATCCGGAGGACCGCGAGGAGTTCACCACGTCGGTCGCGGAGTCGGCGCGGACACTGACACCGTGGAAATGGGCCGGCCGTTACCTCCACCATCAGACCCACCTGTGGCGGTGGATCGAAGGCGCCTCGCGCCCGCAGCGCGAACCGAATGGCGATATTCTCTGGGATGGCCTGCTTCTCGACATCACGCACCGCAAACTTGCGGAGACCGAACTGCGCACTGCAAAAGAGGAGGCGGAAGCGGCGACCGTTGCCAAGAGCCAGTTCCTGGCGACGATGAGTCATGAGATCCGCACCCCGATGAACGCCGTGATCGGAATGACAGGCCTGCTGCTGGATGCCGAACTCTCCCCCGAACAGCGCGAGTATGCCCAGATCATTCAGGACAGCGGAGACGCACTGCTCACCATCATCAACGATATTCTCGACTACTCCAAGATCGAGGCCGGTCATCTGGAGCTGGAGCAGCAGCCCTTCGATCTGCGCGATGTTGTCGAAGCCTCTCTGGATCTGATTGCCACGCGCGCGGCGGAGAAGGGGCTGGAACTGGCCTACGTGCTGCAGCCGGACACACCGGAGGCCGTACGCGGCGATGTGACTCGCCTCCGGCAGATCCTGGTCAATCTGCTCAGCAACGCCGTCAAATTTACCGAGCAGGGCGAAGTGATCCTGACGCTCCAGAGTGCGCCGGTGACGGCCGATCTCTACGAACTGCACTTTACGATACGCGACACCGGGATCGGCATTCCCGCCGACCGGATGGATCGGCTGTTTCGCTCGTTCAGTCAGGTCGATTCTTCGACGACGCGCCGCTACGGAGGCACTGGTCTGGGACTGGTGATCTGCAAACGCCTCTGTGAACTGATGGGGGGCCGGCTCTGGGTGGAGAGCATTGTCGAACAGGGATCGACCTTTCACGTCCTCCTTCCTCTGCCGGTCACGGCCCCGGTCCATGCCGCGCCGGAGCCAAGTTCCCTGCATCTGGAGGGGCGATCTCTCCTGATCGTGGACGACAATCCGACCAACCGTCAGATCCTGACGCTGCAGGCCCGCAGCTGGGGCATGCTCTCCGAAGAGAGCGCGAGCGCGGAGGAGGCCCTGACGCGCCTGCGGCAGGGCGAGCGGTTCGATATCGCCATCCTCGACATTCAGATGCCGGACATGGACGGGATCGCCCTCGCAAGGGAGATTCATAAGCTTTGTGGGCCGCAGACGATGCCTCTGGTCGGCTTGAGTTCGGTAACGCGCCGGCTGGCCGAGTTCGAAGGCGCGGGATTCAGCACGATGCTGACGAAGCCGATCAAGCAGTCCCACCTCTTCAATGTGCTCGCGCAGGTGTTTTCGACTCTGCCTGCGCCTCCACAAGCCCATTTGGCCGCTTCTCCCTTCGATGTCACTCTGGGGCAGCGTCTGCCCCTTCGGATCCTGATGGCGGAGGATTTGGTCGTCAATCAAAAGCTGCTGCATCTGCTGCTTGGCAAGTTCGGCTATCGTTC
>JAYTGR010000532.1:0-4639 GCA_043733205.1 Chthonomonadaceae bacterium | reverse complement strand
AGCGGCCGCTTCTCGACTACTTCGACCTGGAAGCCACGGTCCGAAAGGGCGACGGCCGCTGCGATCCCGGCCACGCCGCCCCCAACGATCAGCACGGATTTAGACGGCATACCTTTACGTCCCTGTGGGGAGTTTGCTGCGGAGCCAGGCTCCGGCGACGATGCCCAGCTTTTTCGGGGTGCTGACGCGGGCGCGGCGGCTGTGGACATCGTAGTCGCTGCGCTCGATGCTGTCGAGGATCCCGCGATAGATCTTCAGCATAATGGAGAGCGTCGGACGACCGGGCGTATGGACCAGTGGGAAGAGCGCGTGCGCCTGCTTGTAGAACTCCTTGGCACGGTCCGCCTCGAACCGCATCAGAGCGCGGAAGCTGTCGGTGAGCAGTCCCTGCTTCAGGTCGTCTTCGCTCACGCCGAATCGGCGCAGATCCTCCTGCGGCAGATAGATCCGGTCGCGCTCGGCGTCCTCCTTCACGTCCCGCAGAATATTGGTCATCTGAAACGCCAGCCCGCAGGCATCGGCATACTCCATCGCCTTGCCGTCCGCCTCGTCGAAGCCCCAGACATGGATGCAGACAAACCCGACGATGCTGGCGACACGATAGCAGTAGAGCCGCAGCTCCTCCCAGGTCTCGTAGCGCGTCTTCGTGAGATCCATCTCCGTACCGTCGATCAGCTCCTGGAAGTAGCAGCCGGGAATGTGATACATCTTGACGGTGTCGTGGAACGCGGGCAGGATCAGGCTGTCGCCATAATCGCCTTCGAGCGCATGGTCCAGCGCAGTGCGCCACTCCTGCATCTCGACGGCTTTGGTGCGGTCCTCCGCGGCCTCATCGGAGACATCGTCGCTGTAGCGGAAGAAGGCGTAGATCGCGCACATGGCGGCCTTGCGCTCCGGTGGCAGCGTTACAAAGGAGAAATAGAAGTTGCGGGCCTGCGTTTTCGCGACCATTTCGCAGTGACGATAGGATTCGGCGAGACGCTCAGGTGTAAGAGGTACAGTCATCGGTAATCCTCTACTTTGCAGTCAGATTGGCGAGCAGACGCCCCAGGAGGAGGGCGACTTGGCGGCTCTTCGGTACGGCGGGACGCGTGGTCAGGGTGTCGTAGCCCTGCTGCTCGATGCGCCGCAGCACTTCCATCCCGCCCCGGTTGAACATCTCTATGTCGAGGCGCACCCGTTTCTCGACCAGCGTGGTCAGTTTCAGCCCCTCGCGAAACAGTGCGTGAGTGCGTTCCACTTCGAACTTCATCAGTGCGGCGAACTCTGGAGTGAAGCGTCGGGCGAACAGTGCCTCCTCAGTATACCCGAACCGCGCCATGTCTTCCAGAGGAATGTAGACGCGGTCCTTCACCAGATCGCGGGTCACATCCTGCCAGAAGTTGGCGAGCTGCAGTGCCGTGCAGGTCTTATCCGAAAGTGTGAGACGTTCGTCGTCCTGACATCCGCAGAGGTAGAGGACCAGCCGCCCGACCGGACAGGCCGAATTGCGGCAGTAGCCAGCCAGATCCTCATAGGTCGGATAGCGGGTGATGCGCTGATCCTGCCGGAAGGCGGTCAGCAGATCGCGAAACGGATCGGCTGGAATGGCGAACTGCTGCACGGTCTCGGCCAGCGCGACAAAGACTGGATGGCGCGGCGCTCCAGCGTACATCGCGTCCAGTTCCTCTTCCCACCAGTCGAGCAGGATAAGGGACTTCGCTGCATCGCCGATCTCGTCGCTCAGATCGTCGCTGATCCTGCAGTAGGCGTAGACGTTGTAGAAGTGCTGCCGCAGCGGTTTGGGGCAGAACGCGCCCGCGACCAGGAAGTTCTCGTAGTGCGACTTCGCCAGCTTTTCGCAGTACTTCCGCGCCTCTTCCGGTGTCGCCGTGCCTTCAAACCGATATGGATGTGGGATGTCTTTTGCGGTCATGATGGGAGTTGTAGTCATAATCTCTGATGTCACGATGGTTACTCCGCGGAGCCCTGTACCATTTTGAGGGCCGGGCGGTAGAGAAAGGGAACGCGGAATGAGAGGTCGTCCCGCGCGCCCTGTTTTTCAAAGAAGCCGACTTCGCACAGCGCGTCGGCGCGTTCGAGAGCGGTATCGCGGCTGACGCTCCAGATCGCGGCGAGGCTGTCCGGGGTCTGTTCGGTGCGCTCACCTTCGAGTTTCTGGAACCAGGGCCGCAGGGCGGGAAACTCCGCGCAGAGCGTCTGTTCGTAGCGCACACGGGAGACTTCCGGCAGAGCGTCGGTCAGGGAGCTGCGGGCAAACAGCGCCTCTTTCGGCGGCTCGGCATAGCCGAGTTCCAGGCGCTGCAGCTCTTCGTTTTTGGCAGAGGTGAGCAGGTGGATCAGTTCGCGGGGCGCGTTCTGGTCGAACGCGTCACGAGTGCGTGAGAGCATCCAGTCGAACGTTTTGGGGCGTTTCGGGCCGGATTCGACCTGATCGGGAAAGATCCGATAGAACAGCTTCGTCTGCTTCTGGACATCGGCGAGCACTTCGGCCTCGCTGACCTGATAGAAGGCGCGCAGGGCGTCGTTGTGCAGGGCGCGGCGCACGACCAAATTGAGCAGGGCAGGATGGCTCCAGGAGATGGTCAGATGGCGCGTCACATGGCTGGCCTCCCGAAAGCCGGTGGCGAGAATGCGCTGCCAGATGTCGCTGCGCAGGAAGATCTTGAGCGAAATATGCCGGTACTGCAGCATATCGAGGTAGACGCGGAACAGCGCGCGCAGGGCGTGGCCTTCCAGCTCATCCGAATCCGCGAACGCGACATCGAGGCGATCCAGGGCGAGCCAGACGGTCAGACCGGATTGCGCCAGAGCCTCTTCCGCATACTCGAAGAGCCGATCCACGGAGAGATGCCCCCGGCTGCGCAGCGCGGCATCGGGCTCCCGCAGCAGGATGTGTCCGACGATCCCATTGGGCAGACCGGAGACCGGATCCATCTTTACCCCGGCCTCGATTCCCTCCCAGCGGAAGAGATGACGGGCATAATCGACGGCGGAACGGAGCATGGTGCGGAGGGAGGCGCTTTTCTCCAGCAGTCCAGCGCTCTCCAGCGGTTCGATCACTTTGCGCGCGAGTTCGGGCGCGACATTGTGATTACGCAGCTGCTGCGCGATAAGCGACAGAAAATAGAGTTTCCAGATGCCCCGAAACTCGTTCTCTCCCGGCGGCGGCTCCGCTGTCAGATCCCGGAAGATCGGCACCCCACGCGGATTCTCCGCCGCCACCACCACAATTCCGCGCTTCAGCAGGGCTTCGCTGCGGCTGAGCAGCAGCGAGTAGATGGCGCTCTTCCCTGCCCCCTTCACCCCATAGACGACATCGACCTCACCGCCATAGATACGCCGCCACGGATCGGTCTCGACGAAATAGGCATTGAGTTCGCTGCCCTCTTCCTCCGCGATTCGCTCCCCAAACCGCGTCGCCAGCAACACCTCTCGTCGTGTCATCGCACTCTCCACCATCGGGTTTGTTCTGCTGCCTCCATTATACGCGTTTCCCATAAGCGGGCGCAAGCGGATTGATTCGACAGACGTCCAGAACGTCAACGCGCGAACGCCAACGAACGAGCGCCAACGGGCGAACGTCAACGGGCGAACGTCAACGGGCGAACGTCAACGGGCGAACGTCAACGGGCGAACGTCAACGGGCGAACGATGGAATGAATTCCTTCGCTAGGGCGCTTCGCGCCGAGTGACCGCCTTCGCGGGCACGCCTCACCGAGAGTCATCTTGCTCCTGCAAAGTCTGCTCTGCATCGGGCCAAAGAGAACCCTCACAATGGTGACGCTCCTGATTCTGTATGTAAGCCACGACACGCTTTCTGTGGCTAGGGCTGACACTGTAGACGCCGTAGCTGCCTTGCCATCGAAAGAAAGATCCAGGAGCAAAATCGCGCTGAATCAATCGCGAGGAGCCGCCCTTGGTATGCTTCATCAGTTCGCTGATCGAAACTGTCGTTGACATACAGACCAACAAATGAACGTGATCTGGCATTCCTCCTATTGCCAGAACCTCACATCCATCGTTAATGGCCACCGTCGTGATGTAACGGCAGACTGACGCTGCAATATCCGCAGTCACCCAGGGCATGCGATCATAGGTCGCCCAGACAAAATGCAGCAACGCCCGATTCTGAACCTGAGACATTCCATTTCCTCCATTCGGCAGCAGTCTGTCTGGTGACCGCGAAGGCGGTCACTCGGCGCACAGCGCCCCAGCGAAGGACTTTAGTCCATCGTATCCATCACATCCATCGTATCCATCGTATCCATCGCATCCATTGTATCCATCACATCCATTGTGTCCATCGCATCCATCACATCTATCGCATCCATCGCATCCATCACATCTATCGCATCCATCGCATCCATCGCATCCATCGCATCCATCGCATCCATTGTATCCATCACATCCATCGCATCCATCGTATCCATCACATCCATCGTATCCATCGCATCCATCACATCTATCGTATCCATCGCATCCATCGTATCCATCACATCCATCGCATCCATCGCATCCATCACATCCATCACATCTATCGCATCCATCACATCTATCGCATCCATCACATCTATCGCATCCATCGCATCCATCACATCTATCGCATCCATCGCATCCATCGCATCCATCGCATCCA
>JAYTGR010000531.1:0-1536 GCA_043733205.1 Chthonomonadaceae bacterium | reverse complement strand
TCTAACCCGTCTCCGGAGTGTTCACAAATAGCAGAGAACGGACTTGAACCGTTGACATCGCGGGTATGAACCGCGCGCTCTAAACCAACTGAGCTACTCTGCCGCAACGACACATATTTTACCACAGGCAAGGTGGTTTGTCAAATTCAGAGAAGGCGCTATGAACGTAATGAACCCCGAACCGGAAACCCCTCTGGAGAGCGAAGCGGCTCTTACGCAGCATCTGGCAGGCCGTTTTTTGGCGAATGCCTCGCATGAACTGCGCACTCCTTTGACTGCAATCCTGGGCTTTTCGGAGCTGCTACTGGAGGATACCTACGGTCCTTTGAATGATCCGCAGCGCACCGCGCTCGGGCATATCGAAGAGTCTGCGCACAATCTGCTGGAGGTCGTCAACAACCTGCTCGATCTGCTGCATATTCGGGCGGGTAATCTGGTGCTGCGCTACCGGATGGTCGATATCGTTGGCGTCCTGCAGAGTCTGCACAGTGTGCTGTCGCCTCTGTCGCTGCGCCAGGGCGTCCGGTTTCGGCTGGAACTGGCAGAGGGTCTGGGGCAGGTTGAGACTGACGAGAAGATCGTGCGGCATATCATCTATCATCTGCTGGCGAGCGGACTCCGCTCCACGCCAGCTGGAGGTGAGGTAGTCCTGAGCGCCGAGCGCAGCGCCGAGTCGCTGCTGATCCGCACCCACGATACGGCCCTGCACCTTCCCCCGGAAGCGGTCGCCAATATGATGGCCCCGTTTCCGCTGCTGGAAAACTCGCAGGCACGCGGCTACGAGGGCTGGGAGATAGGTCTGCCGCTGGTGCATCGCTACGCAGAGCTGCTTCAAGGCACTATGGAACTGGAGAGTCTGCCCGAACGCGGCACGACCTTCACCATCAAACTGCCTTTACGCCGCCCCAAAACGGCCGGCTGAGGAGGAGTTCGGAGGGTTCCTGTCGAAACGACAGGGGAGATGATTCTGGCAGGGGAAAGCGCCGTCGCGGTATGACATGGCAGCATAATCTGGTTCTCGTCCTGGCGGCGGCCGTCGCCGGGATGGTCAATTCGGTGGCAGGGGGAGGAACGCTCCTGACGTTTCCGGCGCTGCTCTCCGCAGGTTTTGACGGCGTGATCGCCAACGCGACCAGTACGGTGGCGCTCTGGCCGGGGCAGCTGAGCAGTCTCTGGGGCTATCGGAAAGAGCTGGGGCAGAATCAGACTGCTATCGTGCGGCTGGCGATACCGAGCCTGCTGGGCGGGGCGGTAGGTGCCTGGCTGCTGCTGCATACGGCGCACAGCATCTTCAACCACATCGTTCCCTTCCTCATCCTGCTGGCGACCGCTCTGTTCATGGTGCAGGAGCCTCTGGCACGCCGCCAAAAGGCCCGCGCCGAAAAGGCTGCTGCGGCTCAGGTTCCTGACAGTGCCTCTCTCGACACCGCTTCTGCTCCTGCCGCTGCCTCCGCGAACTCTTCCCTGCCGGACGGCGTATCTTCCACGGCAGTGCAAGCGCCGGACGGAGATCCTTCGCCTTCTGCGTGGGTGGGC
>JAYTGR010000530.1:0-12137 GCA_043733205.1 Chthonomonadaceae bacterium | reverse complement strand
GACATGACGTCTTTATTGCGGTGCTCTGCAGTCGCTTTTCTCTCTCCGTGAGGAGTGGAGACAAGTCGGCGGCAGGTGTACCGGAATAAAGACGTTTTTTGCATTCTTCTATACAATCGCACAGAGTTTGAATTGGCGGCAATGTGTGTCGCTCTATGGCAGGCCAGGATCGTCTGCGGGTTGCTAGACAACCCCCATAACGCCTAACGCAAGACAGCAGTAATCTGTAGCGCATAGCCTATGTCCAGGAGAACAACGACCATGAATACGATGAACCACTCTGTTACGACCGCTTCTGAAACGACCTCCACGTCCGCTGTCCCCCAGACGGGCAATACGACGTCCGAGAACGTTCTCATCGAGCGCTGCAAATCCGGGGATGCCAAAGCCTGGGATACCCTGATCCGCACGTATGAGAAGTCGGTCTACAAGTTCGCCTACTCCCTCTGCCGAAACCATGATGAGGCAGGCGACATTGCCGGTCAGGTGTTTCTGCGTCTTTACCAGAATCTGCATACCTTCCGCTACGAGGCGAGTTTCACTTCGTGGCTGTTCCGGATCGTTCGCAACACCTATCTCGACCTGTGTGTGCGCCCCGCACACCGCAGTCACCTGAGCCTGGATGCCGGTACAAACAGCGAGGGCGAGCCCAATATCGCTCGTGATATCATGGATCCCTCCCCCCAGCCCGAAGCAATCTGCATGGACAACGAAGTCGCCGCGATGCTGGCGAAGGCGATCCAGCACCTTCCCGCTTACCAGCGGCAAGTGCTGCGTATGTATCATACCGAAGGCAAATCCTACGAGGAGATCGCGGAGACTACCGGCCTTTCCATCGGTACCGTAAAGTCCCGTCTGAACCGTGCGCGAACCATGCTGCGCGAACGACTGGCTCCCCTGCAGGAAACCTTGATGGCGGCCTGACAGCAAGTTTCAACGAGGAAATTGCAGAAATGCAGAGCAGGAAGCCAGGAAGAAATACAGAAGAGAGCGGGGAGAGGCCAGAAGGCTTTTCCCTGCTCTCTTCTCTTCGTCTTTCTCTGCATCTCTTCCCTTTTTCTTACTTCCGACTTCGTGAGCGCATTGGGTGGGGATTCAGGTAGCGCGGGGATGGGCTTTCCGATAGATATCTTTCAGGCGATCGTTGGTCACATGGGTGTAGATTTCGGTGGTGGTGATGGCGGAGTGGCCCAGCAGTTCCTGAATCGTCCGCAGATCCGCTCCGCGCGCTAAAAGATGGGAAGCGAACGAATGGCGCAGAACATGCGGCGTGACGTTTTCGTCCAGTTCCGCCTGTTCCGCATAGGATTTAACGATCCGCCGTATCTCGTTTCGCACGATTCTGCCCCCGTCCACAGCAGGGAAGAGAAACGGACTGCGCGCCTCTTCCACGGTCGGAGCCAGATTCTGTGCGGCTTTTCTGCTGCGCCGCTTTGCCGGAGCCGCCGCAGGGTCCACGCCTTTGGCTGCGATAAGTTTGCGCTGTTCGAGATAGAGGGTTACATAGTCACAGGCGACCTTACCGACCGGCACGATGCGCTCCTTGCGTCCCTTCCCAAAACAGCGCACGGTCATCGCAGCCAGGTCCAGATCGTCGATCGTCAGGCCCGTGAGTTCGGAAACGCGCAGCCCGGTTGCATAGAGCATCTCACAGACGGCCTTATCCCGCAGCGAACGCGGGTTCGCGGGATCCGGCTGGTTGAGCAGGCGTTTCACCTTGGCGACCGAAAGCGTATGCGGCAGGCGGCGGGTGCGTTTGCGCCCCTCCATGCCCGCCATGAAGTCGTCTTTACGCACCCCTTCGATAACCAAATACTTCGCGAAGGTGTGAACCGTCCCAGCCTTGCGCGCAATGCTGTTTTCGCAGATCCCCCGCTCCTGAAGCTGCGCGATATAGGCCAGGACATGGCTCTCCAGGAGATCTTCCGCCTGACGAACGCCACGCTGCAGCGCCGTCAGCAGGAACTGCTCCATATCGGTTTTATAGGCCATGACAGTATTCGGAGACATGCCGCGTTCGGCATCTACGTATACCAAAAATCTGTCGATATGCGTCTGTAGTTCGCTCATACCCTCACTATTCGTTTCGGCGGACGGAATTCCTCCCTGTTTCCGATGGAGCACTGTGCAATTGACACCACGAGGTACGTAAGGGTAGAATGAGCCTAATTCAGGAGGACCATTTCTTTGCCCAGACCACCCCTACCACGCCGTCTTAGCCTGCTCAAGATGGGCGCGTTGTTGACCTTTACCGGAGGGCTGCTCATCAGCGGATTTGCCGGAGAGCACTCAAAACCGTTCACCTTTCTCGACATGCTGCGCGCGAGCGGCATGGCAGGAGCGCAGGAGCCCCCAAAACCGAAACTGACCGGTGTCTCAAGTATCAAAAATGCCGCCGCCACTCGTCTGACCTACAATTTCAAAGTCGGCGAAAAGCGCCGCTATAAACTGGCCGCGTTCTTCGTCGGCCATTTCCCCCCTATCGCACTCGAAGGCAATCCGCCTGCCAATCTGGAGGCCGATATCCTTTATGTCATGACCGTCAGGAAGATAGATGCGAAGGGCGCGGAAGTCGAGTTCGTCGCGGAGAACGCCGACGTCTACCTGCTGGAAAACGATCCCGGTCCGGACGTCGAGGTCAAAGACGCCGACAAGATTCCGGTTCCCGTCTCTCTGGAACAGATCCAGGGAGCGCTCAATGTCACGGCATTGATACAGCCTAACGGCAGCGTTGCGACCGTCAAAGGGGGAAACAGCAGCCCGATCAAAGTCGATATCGGTTTCGATCTGCGGAAAATGTTCCTGACCATTCTCCCGGTCGTCTTCCCAAACAGCGCCGTAAAGCCGGGGGCAGCCTGGGCTTTCGACGATGGCGTGCTCGGGCACAAGACAGGCGCAACCACCTATACTGCGACTCTGGAAAAGAGTGTTCCCGGCAAGCCCAATGCCCTCGCCGTCACACAGACCGGCCAGACGGTTATCGATAACAAACTGGATAAAGAGGGTAATTCGACCGATAAGGTCACCGATCAGGTCGGCACGCTCACCGGCAAAGTGACGGCCGAAGGCCGCGTCCTCTTCGCCGCTGCCAAGGTTCCGGCCGGCAGCGCCGTGCAGGTCACGGAGAGTCGGCTGAACATGGTCGCTCTGCTCAAACGTACTATCCCGGATCCGGCCGCGCCCGGCAAAACATCGGAAACCAATATCGACGTCAAGGCGCGTCTGGTAGTGAAGCCGGACATGACGGTCCAGAAAACCACCGCGAAAGCCGTTGGCGTCAAGGAGAAACTATAATGACCCGTTCGTGGTATCGGTACGCTCTGCCCCGTATGGCCGCAGGCGTACTGCTGGCAGCCTTCCCTCTCCTCGCTCAGGCGGGTTCGGGCGGCGGGGCTCCCGCACCTCTGCGCATCAAATATAAGCAGGGAGAGATCAATAAGTACCAGACCAACATGTCGATCACGCTGGCAGGAATGGGTGCCAAAAAAGGAGCGCAGGGCGGTTCGATGCCGATTCAGCAGATGTCCGTGATGCAGGAGTTCAAGACCAGCAAACTGCTTCCGAACGGCAGCGCGGAAGTGCTCATCACGACGACCAATATGCAGAGCGGAGCCGCTATGGGATCGACGCCCCTGCCGAAGCCGGTCACCCTGGTCATGGACTCGCGGGGCTCTGTCAAGGCGGCAAAGGGAAAGCCAGGGGGTGCCATGTCGAGCATGTTCAGCGGCATGATGAGCTCCAATGCGCTCGGCACGCAGCAGTTCCCGCTCCCGGAGAAAGCGGTCAAGCCAGGGGATGTCTGGACTACGATACTCCCAACGCCTGGGATGGGCACCAGTACGATCAAAGGTCAGTTTGTTAAGGTCGAGACGGTCGGCAAACACAAGACAGCGCTGCTGCACTATGTGCTGATGATGCCGATGAAGGTTATGATGGATGCTGCGATGCAGCCGACGCAGTCCGCAGCCGCTGCAACGATGACCATGTCAGGCAACATCGTCATGAATGTGGATAACGACGTCGAAATGCTGGACGGCCGATTGATCCGTTCCTCCGGAAGCGGCACCATGCTGATGACCATTATTCCAAACGGGCGGAAAGCGATCGCTCCAAAACCGGGATCGCCCTCCAAACAACCGATGCCGGGAAACATGAAGTTCAACACCAATATCTCGCTCGGCACGACCCTGGTCGAGTAGAGCGGAGGCAAACCGTTGCAAACATCGAGGCAGGAGCCCGGCCTGCGCGAGGCCTCCGGGCCTTTTCTGGACGGCCTGGAAACATGGCAGCAGAGTCTGCTCCCTGCCTCTCTGGCGGACTGTATCGCTTCGGCGTCCGGGCCGGAGCATGTCGGAATCTTCTGCGTCGATGTCATCAATGGCTTCTGCCACGCAGGTCCGCTCTACAGCGAGCGGGTGCGCGGCATTATCGCCCCTATCCGCCAGCTCTTTACGGCAGCTTATGCCGCTGGCATCCGGCATTTCGTTCTTCCCCAGGACGCCCACAGCCCGAACGCCGCCGAGTTCTCCGCCTATCCGCCCCACTGCATTCGCGGCACTGCCGAGGCGCAGACGGTGCCGGAACTCGCCGAGCTGCCGTTCGCATCCTCTTTCACGATCATTGAGAAAAACGCGGTGCATGCAGGCGTCGGAACCGCGCTGAATTCCTGGCTGGATTCCCATCCTGAGATAACCTGCTTTATTGTGGCTGGGGACTGCACCGATATCTGCACCTATCATCTGGCGCTGCATCTTAAGTTCCGCGCCAACGCCGCCGACCGCCACGATACCGTCCTGATACCCACCAACTGCGTAAACACTTACGATACGCCCTTCGCCGTCGCGCAGCGGCTCGGTATCCCCGCCCACCCCGCAGATCTCTGCCACGCCCTCTTTCTCTACAGCATGGCCCAAAACGGCGTCCGTATCGTCCGTGAACTCCGCTAAACCAACGCCCAAAGAAGGGAAGGGGAAACAAGCCATGACCACAGAGGAACTCGCAGCTGCGCATCGGCATATGCTGGAAGCAAAGGACCATAAAGACGCCGGACACTATGCCGATGCCGAACGATGCTATCGGCAGGCGCTGGAGATCCGGGAACGCCTGCTTGGCTTGGAACATTCCGATACCGCGCAAAGCGCTCACGACATCGCAGGAATCTGTATGCGCCAGGATCGGCATGCGGAGGCGGAGAAACTGCACGCGGGAGCCCTGGCTGTTCGGGAGAGCGTCTGCGGCCCGGAACATCCAGATACGGCGCAGAGCCTGAACAGCTTCGCGAACGTACACCAGCAGTTAGACCGCTACGATCTCGCAGAGGCGATGCTGCTGCGCGCGCTCACGATCCGGGAAACGGTACAGGGAGCCGAACACCTGGATACCGCCGAAAGCCTGAACGACCTGGGTGTCCTGTACGTTCGGCAGGGCCGTTACGCCGAGGCCGAACCGCTCTTCGCGAGGTCGCTCACGATTAGAGAACTGGCCCCGGAGCCGGAATCTTACGAAACCTCCGAGAGTGTCAGCAACCTGGCTTATCTGTACGGACAGTTAGGGCAGTACGAGCGGGCCGAACCTCTCTCTTTGCGCGCCGTCGCGATCAGGGAAAAAGTGCATGGGCTGGAGCACCCACTCACCGCGCTGACACTGAACAATCTGGCGACCCTCTATCAGAAACAAGGACGCTATGATCAGGCCGAATCGCTGCTGATGCGCTCCCAGGCAATTCGCGAAAAGTTCTACGGGCCGGAACATCACGAGACGGCGATGGGCTTGAATAATCTGGCGCAGCTCTGCCTGAAGCAGGGGAAGTACGACCAGGCGGAAGCCCTCACCATGCGTTCGCTCGCCATCAACGCTAAAGTCTGGGGCCAGGAAAGTCAGCACTATGCGTTGATCCTTAACAATCTGGCGTATCTGTATCAGGTTCAGGCGAAGTATGAGCAGGCGGAACCGCTGTTTCTGCAGGCGCAGGCCATTCAGGAGAAGGTCAAGGGGCCAAACCATCCGGATGTCGCGCTGGGATGGAACAATCTGGCGAGTCTGAGCCAGCGGCTTGGCAGGCACACGCGTGCAGAGAAGCATTTCCAGCAGGCCCTGGCTATTTACGAGAAGGCTTTCGGACGCGAACATCCGCAGACCGCCCTCTGTCTCAATAATCTGGCCAACCTGTATCTTGCTGCCCGTCGGTTAGAGGAGGCGGAACCGCTCTTTCAGCAGGCGCTTACCGTTCAGGAAAAGATTTTAGGGCCAGAGCACCCCGAAGTCGCCAACACACTGAGCAACCTTGCGCTCACCCACAACCTCCAGAAGCGATATTGGCAGGCAGAGGCGATGCACCAGCGCGCCCTGGCTATCCGACAAAAGGTTTTAAGCGCCGATCATACCTCCGTCGCGATCAGCCTGAACAACTTGGCGCGTGTGTATCAAGAGCAAAACCGAGCACAGGAGGCTCTGCCGCTTTTTGAGCAGGCGCTCGGCATCATGGAAAAAGCGTTCGGCCCAAACCATCCGGATGTGGCGACCTCCGTCAATAACCTGGCGCTGATCCACCAGAAGCTGGGCCATAGCGCCGAGGCGGAGCCGCTCTTTCTGCGCTCGATCCAGATCTGGGAGCAGAAATTCGGGCCGCGGCATCAGACTGTCCGACAGGGATACCAGACCTATGCCGTCTTCCTGGTCGAACAAAAACGCATTGGGGAAGCTTTAGCGATCTTCCTGCGCATCAAACGCGCGCAGCACGCCCAATGAATTCGTAAGGACTTTCGTTGTGCACGGCCGCCCTTCGGGCACCCCAAATCCTGTGCTTCCGCGCACAGGATTTCAGCGCGGGGTTTCAGCCCCGTGAGCACCTGTTTCTCCTTCTTCCTCAAACCGGACACGCGCATAGACTTCCGCCAGAGGAAGAACGCATCCGATAGATTCCAACGGCATGGCCTCTTCCAGAGACTCCACTTTGGACAGTATCCAGCGATTGTCTGTCTGCCGAGTATAGCATTCGATCCGCGCCTCGTCCTGAGCGATCATGACGTACTCCCGCAATGCTTCTATCCGCTGGTAGTGCGCGAACTTTTTGCCGCGGTCATATTTTTCGGTCGAGTCCGAAAGCACTTCGATGATAAGCGTGGGATTCAAAAGCGTGTCCAGAGTGGAACCTTCAAACCTGGCTTCTCCACAGGCCACCACAACATCCGGATAGGTGTATAGGCTATCGTCGTTCACCTTGACGCGCATATCGTTGGAAAATAGTTCGCAGGGTCCACTCCTCAGCTGCACATTGATCAGCGTAGCGACATCGACGGTAATGCGGTTATGCTGACGCGAGGCACCCGACATCGCATAGATCTGCCCGTCGAGATATTCGCTTTTAGTCGCGGCCAGGCGCTCCTGTTTCAGGTAGTCTTCGGGGGTGATAAAGGGCTGTTTGCGTACTGCAACCATAGGTTCCTCCTTCCTGCGTAACGGCACAGAGAGGAATTAATTCAGCCCTGACTAGGCGCTGACGCTCTGGAGGCGTTCTCCGGCATGAACTTCGCCGAGCAGGACGTTTGCCAGGCGCGGCAGGCGGTGCATGTCGGTCTGGCGCAGGAAAAAGCCGAGAGGGGTTTCACGCCAGGTGCGCCAGCACTCCGTTCGGAACTCATACAGGTAGACGACTTCGCCCGCGCCTCGGCTGCGGCGGTAGGCGCGCTTCACGAAGGCAGGCCCCGGTGAGGTCAGCAGCACCAGCAGACCGCACAGCGCCAAACACGGCAAATAGATCGCCAGCACGACCAGTGCAAGGAGTTGAGAAACTATTTTCGCGCAGACGGCGAACGGGGAGACGGCGGCGACTGCCTTGTCTTCGCAGGGACTCATGAGAAACCTCCAGAACAGTTCTAACGTTTCGGTATGAGACGGAATGGAGGGGCAGAGACACGGCGTCAAGGCACGGACTACAACCCTATACAACGATCCTATGTAACTATTATAGCGCACGAATCGTGGCAATACACCAGCAGGCCATGCCTTCTTTGCGCCCGACAAAACCCATTTTTTCCGAGGTTGTCGCTTTGACGCTGAGGCGGGTCGCTTCCAGGCCCAGACACGCAGCCATCGCCTGCTGCATTTTGGCCCGATGCGGCATCAGTTTTGGGGCTTCGGCCACGATGGTGGCGTCGATGTTGACGATCTGCCAGCCGGACTGCACCAGACGCTCCCCGACAATGGCGAGCAGGCGCAGGCTGGAGATACCAAGATAGGTCGCATCGGTATTGGGAAAGAGAATGCCGATATCGCCGAGAGAGGCGGCGCCGAGCAGGGCATCGCAGACGGCATGCAGCAGCACATCGGCGTCCGAGTGGCCCTCCAGGCCCCGGTCATGTTCGATCTCGATTCCGCCGATGGTCAGCGCCCGCCCCGCTTCGGGAGCCGCGAACTGATGCACATCGTAGCCCAGTCCGGTGCGGATCTCACCTGTCCCTGCCGAGGAAGAGGAGACAGCCTGGAGAGCGGGCACGGTGAGCAGGCGCTCGGCCACCGCAATATCCTCCAGGCGTGTGATTTTCATGTTCATGGGATCGCCTGCAACGACAGCGACAGCCCCTCCAGCCGCTTCGATCAGAGAAGCTTCATCGGTGGGTTCGCCATGCCACGCCGCGTCGTACCGCATATACGCCTCACGTAAGAGGGCGACACGCGCGCCTTGTGGGGTCTGAACCGAAGTCAGGCCGCTCAAGATAACGCCGCCCTCGATCTCTACAGTGCGCGGAATAGTGGACTGTACTATGCCGTCTGCATCGACGCGCTTCACCGTATCCGAGAGAGGCAGGCCAGGAACCGCCGCCCCGACCTGCATGGAAGCCCGTATCACACGGTCGATGAGGGCAGCGGAGACGAGCGGACGCGCCGCATCGTGTACCAGGACGATCTCGATCTCTGGAGGCAGCGCCTCCAGGCCGTTCCGCACCGACTCGGAGCGTGTCTCCCCCCCCATCACGACTGCAACGACTTTCGGAAACGCGGCAGCGACCTGTCGGACTCTCTGCAGCTCTTCCGCTCCTGCCACCAAAACGATCGCCGTCAGCGCCGGATGTGAGTCGAAGGCGGTCAGGGTCCGCTCCAGCACGGAGCGTCCGCCCAGCATCGCCCAAATCTTGTTTTCCCCTTTACCGAATCTTCTTGCTCGTCCCGCGGCGGGTAAAACCGCTGCTGCCACCGGAACCGTTTCCGCTGGAGTCCATGCGGCTGCTATTGTGTTCAAACGCATCCCCCTCATCTTCACGCACTCGCGCAAAGATCATTTTGCCTGCGACGGTCTGCAGTACGCTGGTCACGATGACGCTGAGCGTAGAGTTCAGATACCGACGGCCGTCTTCGACGACGATCATCGTGCCGTCATCCAGATAGGCAACACCCTGATTGGCCTCTTTGCCCTCTTTTACAATGCCGACGGTCATCGCCTCTCCCGGCAGGACGACCGGCTTGAGTGCGTTGGCCAGTTCATTGACGTTCAGCACCTGCACACCCTGCAGCGCCGCCACCTTGTTCAGGTTGAAGTCGTTGGTGACGATCATGCCTTCGAGCGCCTTGGCGAGCTTCACGAGGCGTGTATCCACCTCGTCGTCCTGGGCCGACTTGTCCAGAGCCTTGTCCCAAACGCGCACGATAAGAGGCAGCTCCTCCTTCATACTGTTCAGAATATCGAGGCCGCGCCGCCCGCGGGCGCGTTTCAAGCCGTCACCGCTGTCGGCGATATGCTGAAGCTCCTCCAGGACAAAGCCGGGCACATAGAGGGGTCCTTCGAGGAACCCCGCCCGGCAGACGTCGGCAATGCGCCCATCGATGATGACGTTGGTATCCAAAATTTTGCAGTTGATCGTCGGACTGGTCTCGACGGTCTCCTGGATCGCCGCAACCGACCCTCCCCGAGACAGTATGGCAAGCAGTTCCGTCTTCATACTCATCATCGCGACGATACCGAGATAGACCAGCACGACGCTGATAAAGACCAGCAGGAACACACGCACAAAAATGGGAACCTTGTCCATCAACTGGTAGAAGGGCAGCGTAACGATGACACCGAGGGCCGTACCGAGGGCGACGGCGATCTTATCGGCTGCCGACGCCATCTCCAGCGAGCGTCCGGCGCGCACGATGATCTCGCCGAGACGGGGCCCCAGAGAGAATCCGAGCAGCAGGCCGACCAGCGCCAGCGCCATAGTTGTCGTCGCTTGATAAGCCGGAACAAGCTTGATGAGTTCTTCGCCACTCTGTATGGAGAGCCGAGGAATAGCTGGCATGTGGGGCAGCTGCAGCCCCAGGTAGACACCGAAACTTGCCAGAAGCAGGCTCAGCGCAATCGTCAGCAACGTTCGTATATTCAACCAACTCATCTCTGTCTCACCTCCTTTCGCCATCAAAATTAGAACAGGGGTCAGGCTCCAATACGTATTACAGCAGGGTTACAGTGCCCAAAAGACCGCTTCCAGCCCTTTTTGAGGGAGACGATCCTATCGTCGCATCCCTCTTTTTCACTCCACGGTAATTTTCAGTCTGCCCACGATGGAGACCATCTGGAACATCTGCGTCACATCGCCCTGTGCAAACTTGATATGGGTGGCATCTACATATCTGACGGGATGAGAAGGGTCGAAAAGCGTTGGATCGACCGCGATCCACTTTCCTGCCCAGATCTCCGCCCAGGCATGGTAGTAAAACCCGGCTTTGCCCTGAAAATCTCCGTAGACGATGCCGCTGCACAGGCGTGTCGGCACACCGGCCGCGCGGGCCAGAGCGGTATAGAGGGTGGCATAGTCCCGGCAGACCCCGCGCCTCCGCTGGAAAATATCGGTGGCGGAGCGAGGGACGCCGATCGTCGGGTCCGGCGTCATGGCGTTATTGACCCAGTCACGCAGGCTGAGCGCGATGCGATATGGGTTCGTCTCCGTGCCGCGAATCTGCAGGGCCGTCTTGCGGAGGCTTGGATCGTCCACCGGCAGGTAGGGAGCCGCCTTCAGGTAGGGGGCGAGGGCCGGATCCTGTATCGGCAGGCTGGGAACGCTGGCCTCGTCCACGCTCTCCGCCGTCACATCGACCGTGACTTCATACGGCGGGACGGGGTGGGTCATCAGGCGAGTCTCCTGCTGGCGGGCATCCGACAGGATCAGTTTCTCGGTTGGAATCCCGTCGATAACGACTTTGAGCGTCTTCAGGTTACGCGGGTCGGCGATAGGTTTGGCGGTGGCGATCGCCGTAGCGACGGCAAAATCGGCGGGCGGCGTGTAGGTCTTCCCTTTGCCGGCAGGAGGCGTTGTCAGGGCGGGCGAGATCGCGGCGCGGTCGAGCGCGTGGGGCTTCGGCTCCGTCACCATCACCATGCTCAGCGCCCCCAGATCGATCTCCGATTTGATCGAATGCCCGTCAGCATCGACCCAGGAGGTCATCTTGCCCAGCGACATGGCGGTCTTGATGCGAAATGCCGGAACCTGCCTGCCGCTGTCGTCGCGCACGGTGTCCTTACCGACCACCTCGACGGCCGCCTCCTGCAGTTCGACGGTGAGGGGCTCCAGATAGGAGGCGACGAACTTCTGACCTACGGCCGGTTTCTGCCCGTCAAGAAGATTATTGCTGTCGCCTTCCAGCTTCGCACCCGCCGGTATCTCGATGTCTTTCGTCGTGGCGGCGCGGCCCTGCCCGATCGTACAGTGGACCTGATGGTGCGGGTAATCGAAAACGGCCGCGACCTGGATCACGCTCCCGTTGGAGGTGACATGAAAATTCTGCGCGAGCGGACGGTTCTGCAGGTCGCTGATCGTCTCGGTCTCTTCGTCCTGCTCGACCGAGTTCCCGAACAGCTGCATCCTGGTGATGCCATGGGAAGTCGCCTTGATGGCGGGCGTATCGTGATAGCTCACAGAGGCGTAGTGGGTGCCGGAGTAACCTACCTTCTGTCTGCCCATGTAGATACCGATCCACTCGTCGTGGGGTACTGCCGCTGCCTTGCCTGCAGCCATCTGAGCCCAGGCAGAGCGCACCGGAAAGCTCAAAGCTGGAAGGAGAGCGATGACAATCAGGGGCAGAGCGACGCGCAGTACGCGGCGAGGGCGAAGACAGGGGAACGACATAGGAAACCACTCCTCACAAAAAATCCGGTGCGACAG
>JAYTGR010000529.1:0-1543 GCA_043733205.1 Chthonomonadaceae bacterium | reverse complement strand
ACGGCTCTCCGCCTGGCAATGCCGAAGTCGTCTGCGGGAAGATCATCGAGGAGATGCCTCGCGACGAACTGATTATCTCCAGCAAGGCGGGCTATCGGATGTGGCCGGGACCGTACGGCGAATGGGGCTCCCGCAAGTCTCTCATCGCGAGCTGCGACCAGTCGCTCAAGCGGATGGGGCTGGAGTATTTCGACATTTTCTACTCGCACCGTCCCGATCCGAATACGCCACTGGAGGAGACGATGGCGGCTCTCGACCAGCTCGTGCGCCAGGGCAAGGCGCTCTACATCGGCGTCAGCAGCTACAGCGGTGCGCACTTTGCCGAGGCCGTGCGCGTATGTGAGCGGATGCGACTGGCGCCCATCACCATTCACCAGCCCTACTACAACATGCTCGGACGCGGCATCGAGTGGGATCTGCTTCCGCAGACGGAGCGCGCCGGAACCGGGGTCATACCCTTCTGCCCGCTGGCGTCGGGACTGCTCACCGACAAGTATCTGGGCGGCGATATTCCTGCCGAAAGCCGCGCCGCGCAGAAGTGGGGAAAAGAGTGGGTCGAGAAGAACCTCAGTGCGGAGAAGAAGGAGCGGCTGATCTCTCTGAACGGCATCGCCAGGGAGCGAGGCCAGACGCTCGCGCAGATGGCGCTCGCCTGGACCCTGCGTCTGCCCACAGTCACCAGCGCGCTCATCGGAGCGTCCAGCGTCCAGCAAATCGAAGAGAACATCAAGGCTCTCGACAACTTAGAGTTCAGCGAGGACGAACTCAAACGCATCAACGCGCTTGTTCCCAAACAGCCATAGTCTCCCTTCGGGTGGCAGGCGCTTCTCTCCTGCCACCTGATGCGAACCACTCCTCTTCCTGATAAGCACGAGCAGAGACATAATCGCCCTGATCCGTGGCCACTTCCCCCACACGGTATTTGCCGGAGAGAGTATGCACCTAACAGACACAGGGCATATATAGTAAGTTGTATATTTTCCTGCAGCTTTAGGTTCCCATTGGACTATTCAAAAACGTTTGCATGTGATACAATACATCAAAGGGGCACTGCCTGGACGCATGAGAACTTTACTCGTCGCGGAATGTGCCAGCAGGCCCCTAAATGTTTGTTCCTACTTTGCCTACCGACCACCGTGGCCTCTCCACTCATAGACCCACCCGAAGCGTCCATACCCACTTGTGAGCGCAGGGCGGAAAGCGAACAATGTGATCTATACATGAACTTAAAACACAACGGAGCGGTGCAGACGGTCCTGAACTCCACAATCCTCGACGCGGATAGTATCCGTCTCGCCGCACTGCAAGTCTCGGAGGTCCGCTATCGGCGGCTCTTTGAAGCCGCACGAGACGGAATCCTGATTCTGAACTCGACCACCTCTAAGATCACCGACAGCAATCCCTTTATGACGGAACTTTTGGGTTATACGCGTGAGGAGTTGTGCGGCAAAGAACTGGCGGACATCGGTGTTTTCGAGGACAAAGCCCACGCGAAAGCGGCGATGGAGCGGCTGCAGCAGGACTCATTTATCCGCTACGACTC
>JAYTGR010000528.1:0-4659 GCA_043733205.1 Chthonomonadaceae bacterium | reverse complement strand
GGCGACGCAGACAGTTGTAGGAAGGGCCGTTCAGGCGGAGCAGAAGCCTTTTTGGGCAAGGAGTTGAAAGTGTGTCTGGGAGTGAAAATGGATGGATCCTGGCGAATTCGGCGGCAATAAAGGATTTTGCCTGTCTGGGAAGTAATAGAATGCGAAGCAGGGGGAACTGCAGGTTCCTCTCTTCAGAAAATACCAATGACGGGAAACACCGTGAAAGGACGAAGTCGATGAGCGAGTCGAATCTGGATATTGTGAAGGGAATCTATAGCGCTTTTGCCAAGGGGGATATGGCAGCAGTTCTTGGCACCTTTAGCGCAGATATTGAATGGACCGAGACGGAAGGATCTCCCTATGGCGGTGTTTATGCAGGCCCGGATGCTGTCCTCGCGGGCGTGTTCATGAGACTGGGAACGGAGTGGGAGGGGTTTGCGGCCGTGCCGCACGAATTTATTGACGGCGGCAGCAGCGTCGTCGTTCTATGCACCTACAGCGGAAAATATTCTGCAACAGGGAAGAGCTTTACTGCCCAGGCTGCGCATGTCTGGAAGGTTCGGGATGGCAAAGCCTATCGATTCCAGCAGTATGTAGACTCCGCAAAGATGAACGCAGCGATGTAGTAGAGCAGGAATGGATGTTTACCCGCTTTCTCAGAACCAATCCAAACAGCAGACGGGCATTCGTCGCCGAAACGCGTTCGGCAGGGTGTCACCTGCCGGAGTTGAGAGCGGGTTCGTTAAGGGGAATCTCAGTTTTCCGCTGAATGTCTGCCGATAAGACGATCTCCTCTGCTGGCACTATGACCACACGACCGTCTCGCCACACTGCAATCGAATTACCGATCTCTTTATGATGGCGCAGAGCCTGCTGCACTGCTTCTGAAATAGCCTTGTCCATCTGTTCATGATCCGCGAGCCGCTTTACAAGCATTTCCCTCTGTGCATTATTCATCTGGTGTTTGGTCCTTTATGGCCCGCCACGTTTCCGACAGGGAAACAGTGATTCCAGAGACGGCCTCTTTCGAAGCGACCAGCTTGTGCGGAGTTTCAGAATTGTCGTATACCTTCCAGGTATCAGACAGCGGTAAGTAAACGTTCAAAAAATTTCGTATCCCTCTGCTGTAACGTCTGCGAACGACGGGGTCCGGAATGTTGTGTCCGCCGCTCCTGACGCGGGAAGCAACACGTGCGACGGCAAGATCGTCGCTAGGCTATCCATACGAATACGATGTGGACTTGATAGCCTTGCTTTCGCATGGCCGTCAAATGGGAGGCGAGCCACCTGCCCGCGAGCGTGGTTTCGACAATAAAATCGTTTCCGCCAGTCGCTAACTCACGCAGCTGTGTCAAAAGCGTCCGGCCGGCGGCCAGCGGACCCGAAGCCTGGTCCCTTTCGATATCGTCAGCGTTCAGAAAGGGAAGACCTGCGCGTTCAGGAAGCCGGGACAATATGGATTTGCCGGCCCCATTGGGGCCGGCAAGGATGACGATTTGGGGCGGCGTCATGGCACCTACCTGCTGTTGCGCAGCGCTGTGTTCACGGATATTATATCCCGCCTGCCTTCCTCGGTACGCCGACAAGCACAAACACGCGGTTGCGTTATTTCGTTGGGGCGGCCGCGACTTTCTTCTCGACCGGCTGGCGGAAGCCGCGCTCGATCATATCGGTGGGATCGGTGGAAACGGGGCTGTCGCGCCACAGCCAGCGCATCATTTCGGGCAGGGCGACGCCGCCGAACTTCTGCCCATGGTTGTTCATACCCCAGGTGTAGTTCACTTCATAGCCCTTCGCGGTCAGAGCTTTCATGAGGCGCACATTCTGGTAGAACCAGTCCCACGTTTCGTCGTACTTGCCGCCGCGCATACCCCGGTTGTCGTTGCGGCCGTCGCACAGGAAGACGCGAATCGGCTTTTTGGGGCTTGCCAGCACCTTGTCTGCGTAGACATGGCCGCCCCGAATGTTGGTGAAGCTGCCGACATTGCTCAGGACTTTGCGGAACTCGTTGGGGCGCTCCCAGGCGACCGTGAAAGCGGCGATCGCGCCGGAACTCGATCCCCCAATGCCGTGCTGCGCCGGATCCTTCGAGAGGCTGTACTCTTTGTAGAGGACTGGCATCAGCTCTTCGGTGACGACCCGCGCGTACTTGTCGTCCAGCGTGTTGTACTCGGTGCCGCGATTGGTGAAGCCGTCTCCCCAGCCCGCCTGCGGGGAGGGCTCCGTCTGCTCCGGCGTGCGTCCGGGATTGATGAATACGCCGATCATCACCGGGATCTCGCGCCGATAGATGAGGTTGTCCATCACGTTCTGCGCCCGCATGTCGCCCTTTTCGTCCTTGAACGCCTGCCCGTCCTGGAAGATCATCAGGCTGGCCGCCACGGAGGGATCGTACTGCGCGGGGACATAGACCCAGTAGGTGTGCTGCGTGCCGGGATAGGCTTTGCTCTGAATCACAAAAGGTCCGCGTATCTCGCCCTTCGGCACGCCGTCCTGTGCCATCGAGTCGGGGCCGAGATGGTACTGAGAGTCCGGATTCGGCGGACGGCTGGGCTGCTGTGCGAACGCCTGCGGGGTCGTGCCAAGCAGGGTCAGAGCAAAAGCGGACAAAACGAATTTCAGCATCGAATGTTATCCTTTTCTTTCTGCGGCGAGGGCTTTTAGATCAGGGTGTTGACGCGGCCGGTGCTGTCGCCAATCGTTTCGGCATGCACACCCATCCGATCCAGCAGGGAGAGGAACAGGTTGTTGAGCGGGGTGTCAGGCGCGAATTTCAGGTGCTGGCCCTGCTTTTTGATCGTCCCTGCGCCGCCGCCTGCCAGCAGAATAGGCAGGTTGTCGTGGTTGTGGCGGTTGCCGTCGCTGATGCCCGCGCCGTAGACGATCATGGAGTTGTCGAGCAGGGTGCCGGTGGGCTCGTGGATGCTGTCCAGCTTCTCCAGGAAATAGGCGACCTGCTCCGTGTGGAACTTATTGATCTTCGCGATCTGTTCGAGTTTGTACGGATCGCCGCCGTGGTGGGACATATCGTGATGCCCTTCCGGGACGCCGAGATCCTTGTAATTGCGGTTGCTGCCGTCGTTGGCGATCATGAAGGTGCAGATGCGCGTCAGGTCGGCCTGAAAGGCGAGCGTCATCATGTCGCAGAGCAGGCGAATATGCTCGCCCATGCCCTGCGGCACCCCGGCGGGCATTTTGGAGCCGAGGCTCGGATCGGCATTGATCTTCTCGACACGGGCCAGGCGATCCTCGATCTCGCGCACGCCGGTGAAATACTCGTCGAGTTTGCTCTGATCCTTGGTTCCCAGCTGCTTCTTGAGCTGGCTGGCATCGTCCAGCACGAAGTCCAGCACACTGCGCTTCAGGCTCTGACGGCTGGCCCGGCTCTGGGCGGTCTCGCCGGGGATGCTGTTCCCGAACAGGCGCTCGAACACCGCGCGCGGATCGATTTCATGGGCGTTGGGTGTGCTCGGTCCGCGCCAGGAGATGGAGGAAGAGTAGGCGCAGCTGTAGCCGGTATCGCAGGCGCCCGACTGCGCGCCCCGCTCGCAGCCCAGTTCCAGCGAGGCGAAAGGAGTTTTCCTGCCCACCCGCTCCGCTGCCAGCTGATCGACCGAGATGCCGACCCGGATGTCCGCCCCGTCGGTTTTGCGCGGATGGCAGCCGGTCAGCCACGTCGCGGTGCTGCGCGCGTGGTCGCCGCCGCCGTCGCCGAGCGCGAAAGCGTTGTGCTGCGCCAGACCGGTGAGCACCGAG
Organism: Chthonomonadaceae bacterium; assembly: GCA_043733205.1. Lineage (GTDB taxonomy): Bacteria > Armatimonadota > Chthonomonadetes > Chthonomonadales > Chthonomonadaceae > JANXLO01. The sequence continues at coordinate 912 of JAYTGR010000528.1, read as the reverse complement.
ACTTTGTTTTTAACGTTCTTGAGCGAGGCCAGAGTCGGGGTCAGCTCCAGTGCGCCTTCGGCTGCCGGCATCCAGTTCGTGACATTGACGCCGTTCGGAATGAAGATAAACGCCATGCGGTTCACAGGCGCGCCAGCAGCCGACTGTGCCAGGGCGTTCAGCGGAATCATCGCTTCGAGCATGGGCAGCGCCATGGCGGTTCCGAGCCCGCGCAAAAATGTACGGCGTGATAACGGTTCTCTCGACATCCGGTCTATTCTCCTCTATCCCTGCGCTGTTCGCGGAAGGGATCGCTTTGAACGATGGCGGCAACCAGAGCAGAGAACCGATCGCCGTCTTTTTGAGTGCTGTTCACAATGTCATCCAGGTTACAGCGGTCTGTGCGCTCTAAGCCCCTGCCCAGCGCATAGGTCATCAGCTTGTCCGCCAGGCAGTGTACGAACAGCGTTTTCTTGCGCATCAGAACCTGCCGGAGCTGGGAGGGGCCGCTGAATTTGGATCCGTCCGGCAGAACGCCGCTCGGATCTACGGGCGTATCCCCGTCGGCGATGCGCCATTTCCCGACCGCGTCGTAGTTCTCCAGGCCGAAACCGATGGGGTCCATACGGGCATGGCAGCCGGCGCAGGCGGGGTTCGCGCGGTGCTGCTCCATGCGCTGCCGCAGGGTTCCCACGAGGGGGCCATGATTGTCGTCGGAAAGGACAGGCACGTTGGGCGGCGCTGGCGGGAGCGGAGTGCCCAGCAGGTTCTCCATGACCCACTTGCCCCGCTTGACCGGACTGGTGCGCGTTGGGTTCGATGTCACCGTCAGGAGGCTCGCCTGCGTCAGGATGCCGCCCCGCTGATCCCCGGTGAGCGTGACACGCCGGAAGTCCGCGCCCTGCACCCCGTCGATACCGTAGTGCTTCGCCA
>JAYTGR010000527.1:0-1546 GCA_043733205.1 Chthonomonadaceae bacterium | reverse complement strand
ACGGGCTTGTTGACAGCCATCGCGATCTTGATCGCCTGCGAGATGTAGTCCTGCTCGAACTTACGACCCAGACCGCCGCCCATAAACGTGGGAGTGATCTGTATCCTGCCGACAGGCAGGCCGGTAAGAGCCATCGCCGTCTGCAGGACCAGATTCGGAGCCTGTGTCGGCGCCCAGATCTCACAGGTCGACGCCGTCAGCCGCACGGTGCAGTTGAGCACCTCCATACAGGCGTGCGCCAGATACGGAAGGCTGTAGGTCATACTCAGTGTGCGTGCCGCGTGTGCCAGCCCCGCTGCCGTATCTCCCTGCTTTTCCGCGATGTACGGAGCGCCGGTCGCCATCAGCTGCTGCGCCTGTCTCTGGAAAACAGCGCTGTCTACGTTCTGTGCCGAGGCGGGGATGTTCCAGCTGACCTGCAGTTCTTCTGCTCCCCGCTTTGCCAGCCAGGTATTGGATGCCACGACAGCGACCGCATCGAGCAGGGGGACGACGGTAAGCGTTCCTGGGGGAGCCGGCGGCCTGACCCTGAGCGTTCCGCCCAAAACCGGGCAGTGCTTGATGACCGCAAAGACCATCCCCGGCAAAGAGACGTCCAGCCCATAGATCGCGCTGCCGTCGGTCTTGGCAGGGAGGTCCGGGCGGGCGACGGGGGTGCCGATCAGACGGAACCGGCTGGGGTCTGTCAGGGGGGGATTCGTCGGGACGGGCAGGGTCGCGGCGAGGGGAGCCAGCCGTCCGTAGGTAAGCGCGGTGTTTGTCGCGGTGTGGACGACTTTGCCATGGGCGGCCACACAGGCGCTGGCGGGGACGCCCCAGGTGTGGGCCGCCGCTGCGATCAGCATCTCCCGCGCGGCAGCGCCTGCGAGGCGCATCGAGTTCAGATGCCGGACGATGCCGCTGCTGCCGGCCGAGATCCAGGACTGGCTGGCAGGCACCGGCGCTGTCTGAACACTGGCCCAGTCCACCATCAGTTCTTCGGCGACGCCCTGGGCCAGGCCGGAATAGATGCCCTGTCCCATCTCTCCGCCGCCGATAAGAATGGTGATCGATTCGTCTGCTCCGATGCGAATATAGGCAGTGACCGTCGCCGGAGACCCCCCGCCTGCGTGCGCGGGGTGGCCGCTGTCTTCGAGCGTGAAGGCGAGCAGCAGTCCGGCCGAAGCGCCCAAAAATCGACGGCGATCGCACCGGGGCGCTTTGAAAATCGTTGGCTCAACAGTCATGACTAATCTCCCCCGTTTCCTTGACCATCGCCCTGGCCATTTCCCTGTCCATTCCCTTGGCCATTACCCTGGCCGTTTCCCTGTCCATTCCCTGGAGCAGCCCGATGAATGGCTGCGCGAATACGCTGATAGGTCCCACAAATACAGATGTTTTGAATTTCGCCGTCTATATCGGCATCGGAAGGATTGGAATTCTGATTGAGGAGCGCTGCGGCCGCCATCAGCATTCCGGACTGACAATAACCGCACTGCGGCACCTGTTCGTCGATCCATGCCTTCTGGAGGGGATGGCTGCGGTTGGGAGAGAGCCCCTCGACGGT
>JAYTGR010000526.1:0-1547 GCA_043733205.1 Chthonomonadaceae bacterium | reverse complement strand
GCCCCTGGCGGCGCGGGAGCCGGGCGTATCTCCCACCGGCTTCATCTTCCATGTCTCCCGATGCGGGTCGACCCTGGCCGCGCAGATGCTGGCAGCTCTGGAGCGCCACATCGTTCTCTCCGAACCCGAGCCGCTCGACTGGGCGCTGCGGGCGCATCTGGCCGAGCCCGGCCTTACCGAGCCCCAGCAGGCGCTCTGGCTGAGAGCGATGCTGAGCGCGCTCGGCAGAAGGCGTGCCCCGGCTGCCGACCGCCTGTTCGTGAAGTTCGACTGCTGGCATACGCCGCTTCTGCCCCTGATTCGCCGGGCGTTTCCTGAAGTTCCCTGGGCCTTTCTGTACCGTGATCCTGTCGAGGTGCTGGTTTCGCACACGCGCGAACCTGGCGGCCATATGGCAGATCAGTCCGGATTTCGTGGCCTCTTTGGCATAGAATCCGAAGCCCCTCTTCCCCTTGAGGATTATCGGGAGAGGGTTCTGACAGCGATCTGTCGGGCAGCGCTGGATTTTCGGCGTGAGGATCCGGGGCTCTTTCTGGACTACACGGAGCTGCCGGAGGCCGTGTTCCTGGCGCTGGCCGCGCACTTTCGCCTGTGCCTTTCGCCGGCCGAAGAAGCGCAGATGCGGGCGGTTACCGGCATGCATGCCAAGCGGCCCTATCTCGCTTTCGAGTCGGATTCCGCCGCCAAACAGGCGGCGGGGCAGAACACTGTCAGCGCCGCGTGCCGAGTGCGTCTGGCGGCGCTGCATCGGGAATGCAAAGCGACCGGCGCTGCAGCCTCCGAGGAGAGACCATGAGTTTTGCCGTGTTCGTTCTCTCCACCGGCCGCTGCGGCACACAGTGGCTGGCGGAGCATCTGCAGCGCGTCTGCTCCGTCCGGTTTCAAGTCGAGCATGAACCGCTGCATAACTCCTACGCTCCCCGCCGAATGCTCACAGTCCGAACGCTGGCCGATCTGGATCCCGAGGCGGCAAATCCGATATTGGCTCATGCCGAGGGGATCGAGAACTGTCTGGCGCAGCGAGGTTACATCGAATGCGGTCACCCCTGTTGGAGCAGCATACCGGCTCTGGCGGACCGATTTCAAGGGAAGGTGCGCGTCGTCCACCTTGTCCGGCATCCGGTGCCGACCGCTTTCTCCTGGCTGACCCACCGTGCCTATCAGCCCTCACTCTCTCCGTTCGTGCCGGACAAGATACTGCTTACCCCGTTCGACCCGGGTATCCGCCTGACAGAATATGGGGATCGCTGGGCGGACCTGACGGCCTTTGAAAAGTGCCTCTATTACTGGGGAGAGGTGAATCTGTTCGGGCTGGCGCTTGAGGAGACTCTGGAGGCTCCCTGGCTGCGCCTAACCTATGAGGATCTCTTCTTCGCCGATGGGCTGGAGAGACTGCAGGCATTTCTGGAACTGCCGCCAGACGACGCTCTGTCGGCAGCCAGAGCCGAGTCGGTGGACCGTTTCCGCTATCTCACGGCAGACAGGCCAGACCTGAACCTGCTTTCCCAGCACCCACGGATTAGGGAGGCGGCGGGCAGATTCGGATA
>JAYTGR010000525.1:0-1550 GCA_043733205.1 Chthonomonadaceae bacterium | reverse complement strand
TGTTGAGTTCTCTCCGCTCAGGCGCATTCAAAATGCCAGCCTCTTCCTGCTGTTGAAGTTCTGAAAAACGTAGGCGTTGTGGCTCGGTCAGCATGGCTTTCTCCTCCCTTCCACTTTCTATTACGCCATCCCCGCCTGCTGCATTTCCCAGAGTTTGCGGTTGAGGGAGCGGTACTGGATGGCTTCGGCGACATGAGCGACCTGGATGTCATCGACGCCGCCGAGGTCGGCGATGGTGCGGGCGACTTTGAGCAGGCGGTCGTAGGCGCGCATTAGCGGCTTTGACCCGATGCAGAAGAAGCCTCCAGAATGTTCGCCCGTTCTGTGGCTGTCAGGGAAACAAGTCAAGTTGCGCCCACAGGCGGCGGGCAGCAATTTGCGCCACACGGTTCATTTGCAGACGAGCGATGGTAGCGCGACCCATAGGTGTTCGCCCCTGTATCTCTCCTGTTTCCTCATCATGGCGAAAATGCTGCGACCAATCCTCCTGACGGGGATGAAACAGACGCGCGGTCGTCTGTGTATCCGGATCGGTTCCCGCCTGAAAGTCGGCTTTGTATTTGTTGCAGGAGCGGCAGGCCAGCGCAAGATTGGCTGCATTGTCAGAGCCGCCCTGCGAAACGGGAACGATATGCTCCACCTCAAAGAGGTCGTTAAAAACCAGTTCGGGAGCGTGGCAATATTCGCAGCGATTGTCGGCGCGTTCAGCAATCGCAGGGTAAAGCGGATTCATCGGCCTGCTTCGCGCAGAAGAGCAGCAGTACGTTTACCAGAGGCTTCCAACTCGGCGTCTATCAACGCTTCCAGTTCGGCGTTCTCGTCTGCGGGCAGGACTGCGCCCGTGTCGCGAGCGACTCGCCACTTTGCCATCAGTTCGTGCAGACGCTGCTGCTGCGCAGCCGTGAAAAATGCGTCTGGACGCAGAGATTGAATGACAATCAGCCGGGGAAGGTCGTTTTCCAGTTGAGGTGTCAAGCCATCAATCGCCTCGCCCAGTGTGCTGCCAAACGCCTGTTTGCCCTGCGCGACGGCATGAAAGCGGGTTTCTCCGGATGGCAACTCATTACGAAGTATGGAAATAGCAGTCATGATTCCCTCATTTGGACACGTCTTACGACCCTGTTGAATTCTTCGCCGATGAAGCCATTATATCACAAAGCAACCGGTGCGATTACCCTCCCCAGAACTTGCGGTCGAGGGAGCGATACTGGATGGCTTCGGCGACATGAGCGACCTCAATATCGTCTACGCCGCCCAAGTCGGCGATGGTGCGGGCGACTTTGAGCAGACGGTCGTAGGCGCGGGCGGAGAGGCTGAGCTGCTGAATGGCCGCGCGCAGCAGGGCTTTGACGGGATCGGAGGGGGCGCACCAGGCGCGGATCTCCTGCGGACCCATCTGCGCATTGCAGTAGATCGCCCGTCCGGACTTCGGTGCGCTGGAGGCCATCTGGTCGGCAGGGTGCGGAGGGGCGGTAGGATCGGAGGGCGGATCGAGGACAGGCAGCGGATGGGAGAAGCGTTCGGTCTGGCGGGCACGGGCGCGGCAGACC
>JAYTGR010000524.1:0-1552 GCA_043733205.1 Chthonomonadaceae bacterium | reverse complement strand
CCTGCGTGCGCCGCAGATGCTGCGTACGCGTACGCGCGCGGTGACAGCGGACGATTATGAGTATCTGGCCTGTCAAGTGCCGGGGGTGGCGCGGGCATGCTGTATCGCGCCGGGCGCACAGCCCGGCACACCTTCGGATCCTAAACCCGGTCAGGTCGTCGTTTTCGCGGTGCCGCAGGCCGGCGCTGAGCAGGGACGATTGACCCCGGAAGCGCTGAACCTGTCGGCTGAACTTAGAGAGCGGGTGCTGGCGTATTTGGAAGACAGGCGACCGCTGGGATCCACTCTGGATGTGCGTGCGCCGCAGTATCTGCGGGTCTCGGTAGAGGCCCGTCTGCGGCTGCCGGAGCGCAGCGATCCCGGTTCAGGAGCACAGGTCCAGGTTCAGGCGGAAACGGCCCTGTATCGTTACCTGAATCCCTTTACAGGCGGACCGCAGGAAAATGGCTGGCCGTTCGGACGTGACCTGCATGTCTCCGAGATCTACGCGCTTTTACAGCGGCAGACAGGAGTGGAGTTTGTGGAAGAGCTTCAGCTTTTCCTGGGCGCGGATACAAACCGAACCCCAATTTTGACACCGCGCCTCAACGTGCCCCCGAACGCCGTGGTCTGCTCGGACGTACATCGTATACGCGTTTGATCGTCCCGGCAGCCGGCAATATCTCCTCGTGCTCTGGGGCTGAAGAAGGAAATCTATGGAACGTTTGACGGTTCGTCTGGAAGACCGTGTCGTTCACACGGTCGATCTCTCGGCGGAAACAGTGACGCTGGGCCGTATGCCGGATAATGTGGTGACGCTGGAGCATACCCTTGTTTCGCGCCATCACGCGGAGCTGCGCCGCGCGGCACAGGGAGCTCTGCTGACCGATCTGGGCAGCACGAACGGAACCTTTGTCGACGGCACGCGTTTGCTGCCGAATCAGCCGTTTTTGCTGTTGGCAGGCCAAATCGGCACCATTGGACCGTTTCAGATCTCCTGGGAAACCGCTGCCTCCGAAGAATCTCAAACGGTCATCGAGCCTGAAGATCCGCTAGGATCGGGCGAAGCATTCAGCGCCGCGCCGCCGGAAGGCGATCTTTCGGAGGCTGCTGCTTCCGGAGCCTCTGCAGTCCCGATCACTCTTCCAGAGGCCCCGATGCGTCCTTCGTTTCCCGCACCCTTCTCGACCGATCAGCGCTGCCGGTATCTGCGTGATATGCCGATGATGTTTGAAGACGATGATTTCTTCAGCCGTTTCCTGCTGATCTTCGAAACGCTCTGGGAGCCGCTCGAACGCAGACAGGATCACATCGCGATGTATTTCGATCCGCAGACCTGTCCTGCCGTCATGCTGCCCTGGCTGGCGACGTGGCTGGATCTGGAGCTGAATCCGCACTGGCCCGAAGTTCGCAAGCGCCGTCTGCTTTCGGAAGCCATGGAACTGTACCGCTGGCGCGGCACGCGTTACGGCCTCTCACGGCTTCTGGAGATCTGCACAGGCATGACACCGACCATTACGGAGATGGCGGATCAGCCGTTCTCGATCGACATCGTCGTGTCACTTCAGACGGA
>JAYTGR010000523.1:0-4685 GCA_043733205.1 Chthonomonadaceae bacterium | reverse complement strand
ATCGCGACAACGCCCTGAAATCCGATCCCGACGCGGAACTCCCGGAAAGCCTGCTCAGCCGACTGAGCGCGGTCAAATGGGGGCCGTGAATTCTCATCAGAATGGCGCAGGCTTGCATAACCTGAAAAGTGAATTGGAAGGCAGGGATATTCGTTATCCCTGCCTTTTTACATCGTCTGCACCTGTGGACTGCGGTAATGTAACGCTTTCAAAGCTGCGACCATCCAATCACGAGGGCAAAGCGACGATGATGAACGTATTCGAGGACGACGACTATGTGGCTCCGGTCGAAACGCCGTCTTGACGGGGCAATTACAGCTGGTCGGACTGGTGGTCCCACTTCAACGGCGTCGGGCGCATTACCTGGAAAGTCCATCTCGACGCTGACAAGAACGTAGACCTCGGCTGCACCTGGCACTACTTCTGGCGCTAGGACTCCGCCGATGCTGCTGGTTTTGTTCGGCCCTTCGCTATCGGGCAGAGGACGCCGTCACAAGGCGGCTGCAGTCGCAGGAAAACCGTACCGACGTCACTGCGGCCTGATGCGAGTGGAGTGTGTAGAGCGGGGAGACAGAACGGCATGTGAGCCAGATATGCACACTGCGGTCGTCAAAGCCCGCGCCGGTAAGGAAGGCGCCGTCGTCGGATGCCGTCAGACACGAGACCACCCTATGATGGCCCAGGTATGTGTCGGCATGGGCCTCGTAAATCGTGTTGGAACCGTCCGGGCGCTCCCCCGTCCACCGCGTGACAGCGCCCTTGTTTCCCGCCGTGTAAAGGCTGTGGGTCCACGCGTCAAACGCAGCGTGCCGTGCTGGATCTCCATTTGCCTGGCTGTAGGTATGGTCTGTGCGGTTTCCAGACGGAAATCGTGCGGCAGGCGAAACACGCGATAGATTCCTGCTGTCACGGCGCTCGACAGCCCCCGGATGGCCTCAATCGAAGGCGCTCTGTTTCGCTTCAGGGCGGGTGTAACCGCGTTGAGGCCGTGGTCCAGCGCCTCGAACTCCTGGCCGGAAACAAGGGAATCCCTGAGCGCCAGGGCAGCCTCCCGCCTGGAATCGCTTTCCGCTTTAATGTCGGCCGCCTCGCGAATGGTGGCATAGGCCCTGCGCTGATCCCACTGTGTTTTTTTCAACAGGACGCGCTGGGCACGGTTATCCGCGCGTAACTGCCCGGCAGCGGCGCTAAGACGCTGCTGTTCGGTGCGCTGCTGGGCGTTCTCACCGGTAAGTGTGTGCAGAAGGCCGGCAGCATGAGCGACGTCGCTGTTCTTTTGCTCCAACTCGTCGTTCTTCCGCTTGAGAGTGCCTTGTGTCGTCTTCACCGTGGTGTCAAGCTGGACGATATGCTCCTGCTGCCGTATTACTTCACGCTGTCGGGCAAGTGCGAACAGGAGAGAGACGGCGAGCCCCGCCCAAAGGACACTGGCACGCAGGAAACCACGCCAGAGCGCCTGCTTCTGACGACGCTGTTCTGCATGCGGGAGGTTCGCCCGCACCCATCGGCGGTCGAAGACCTGGGTGTAGATGCGGTTGCGGACCTTGAGGCAGGGGGTTTCCTGGCCGGGATCGATAACGGCGACACCGGAGAGCAGCAGGCGGTCGGTGAGCGTATCGACGCTTCCTACCTCGACGCGCTTCCCGGAGAGCAGGCGGTAGTAGCGCGTCAGCAGATCGGTCGGTTCCGGGTCGTCCAGCAGCTGCCGACGGACGAAATGCAGGTTGGCCTCTTCGGACTGGGCCTGTTTGTGCAGGAACACGTCACCGCAGAGCGTATCTATCTCCTGCCGGTTCAGGGGGCGACCTTGCTCGGCTACGGTCTGGCAGAACCTCTGAGTCAGATAGGGATGACCATCCGTCCAGAAGCCGATACAGCGGATCTGCTCCTCCTGCTGCAGAGGGGTGCCGCACAGCCCTTTCGCCAGGGGCTTCATCTCTTCCGACTTAAAGTCTCGCAGGGCGATGCGCCGCCCGATGTTGAACGGCGTAGTGCGGTGGTCGCGGATCAGATCGGCGGGAGTGGCCACTCCCGCCAGACAGAAGGTCAATCGTTCCGAGGCCGTCTCGGTGGCACGCAAGTTGTAGAGCGCCCGGATCATGGCGAAAAATCCGTCGGAGGTGAAGGATAACTTTCGCACCGCTTCGATCTCGTCTACAAACACCACCAGAGGTGCATGCAGGCTGGGCAGCACAAGGTCGCGCATGGCAAGGAACCAGCGCTGTGCGCCGCTGCAGCGCGTATTAGATTCCCAGAATGCGTCCGCCTCGTCTTCCAAGTTCAGCGCGCGGACGAGGTTGGCGAGGAGTTTGCCGTACCACTGCTCTTCCGTGGGAGCATCGCCGAAGGTGCTCAGATCCAGGAAGGCCGTAAGGCATCCGGCTGCGCTCAGCTGCTGCGCTGCCCTCACGATCAGCGAGGATTTGCCGACCTGACGCGTATCCAGCACATAGCAGTACTCACCTGCCTGAAGCGCGGTCAATAGCTCGGAATCAGCTCGCCGCTCGACATAAGAGGAGGCGGTTCCCGTTAGAGTACCGCCGACGACGAAATAGGGGCAGGATGGCTTGATGTGCATGATTCTCCTCGTCGAAGCGTTCGGTCAAAGTACGATTCAAGATCACCGCAGATGCCGACCGAAGTAGCGGGCATACAGTCCGCAGCGCAGGTGAGCGTCCTCCGCCGAGTCACCGGAGAGCACGCCTGCAGTCCGCAGTCGGAAGAAGCCTGACGGCGAGCAGGGATGTCCGTCCAGCACAGAGCGCAGGTCCTGACGCAGCTCCGCATCGGCGGACAGGAGGCGCAGAATGCCTTCCAGATGGTCGCGATAGGGTCCGTCCGGTCTCAAGGTCAGTTCGGTAAAAGCTGCGGAATCGAGGTTTCGGCCGCGTATCTCCTGAAGGCCCCGCGCCAGCAGATAGGGGTGACCGCCGAGAAGTTCGCGCAGCTGCTGAACTTCTCCATAGGCTGCGGGTTCAAACCCGCAGCGGCGATACAGTTCTGCGCATTGGCTCGGGTTGAAATCTTCGATGGCGATGCGCGTTCCGACATTGAACGGCGACTGGCTGAGGTCACGGATATAGAGGTGCGCTTCCGTCGCGGCAGCAATCAGAATTGTCAGGCGGTTCCAGGGGACATCGGGTTCCGTGGCGCGCCGGGAGTGGAGGCCGCGCAGGAGAGCGAAGAATTCGTTGTAGTAGCCTGTTTTGAACAGCCTGTCGACGCCGTCCAGCGCCCATACCATCGGCGTTTCGCTTCGTGCCAGGATACGGCGGCGCAGGAAGCGTTCCAGATTTCCGTTCGCACCGAGATGGGCTTTCCATTCTGTCTCGGGAAGGAACTCCTGGTCCGCCTGCTCCGCCAGCAGAGCGATCATCCGGAGATAGAAATCGTCTCGCGAAGCCATGTCTTCCAATGCGAACTGCTCACAGTCGATGTGATAGAGGGTTCGACCGGACTGTCGAGCGAACTGCAGACCTCGCGCAAGCAGCGAGGATTTTCCGGTCTGCCGTGCCCCTTTGAGAAGCACGATGCTCTCCTGCTGTCGGATTGCCGCGCAGAGAGCCGCATCCGCCTCCCGCGCGACATAAAAGGGGGAGTTCAGCAGGACCGATCCGCCTGCTGTACCGATCTGTGCTTCCATCTTTCGGGTCTCATCCGCAGGGACGATCACCGGTATTGGAAAGGGGGTATAGGGATTTTCTGTCCGCCTGTCCTCGATTTCCTGCAGGCGCGTGACGGCAGTCTGCAGTTTGCGTTCAAACCGTTCCCGGAACGGGCCGATCCAGGCATCGTCCCAATCGGCGAGCAGGGGCTCCTCCGAAATGCGCCGAGCGAGGGCAAGAGAGTCTGCGTCGCCGCGCCCGCAGGCCGCTTCAAAACGAAGGGTGTCAGCCTGTTCTTCCTGGAGTCGAAGGCACACTGCCCCAGGCCGCGACTCCAGGCAGACGGCATCGGCTTCCAGCATCTGCCGCAGATAGGTGAGACTCTGACGCAGATTGGCCGCCGGATCGTCCGTAGGGCTTCCGCTCCAGAAGTCGGCCGCCAGCCTGCGCGTGTCCACCCACTGGCCGGCACGCAAAGCCAGATAGGCCAGCAGACGCTCCCCCTTGCGCCGGTGCAGGCCCACGATAGGCCCGCCGTTCCGACATGCCTCGAAGACGCCGAAAAGCTGCAGCTCCAATATCCCGGTTCCAGGCGTCTCCTGCCCCATGCGCACCCCTCCCTCAATGTTTGATGAAGCTATTGTACCTCCCTGTACCCAGCCAATAAGCCAGCGGACGCACATTCACACAACATTAACGGAGCAGTCACAGCGCTGTCACACCATTGTCAATGTGTGCGCTTTATCATTCGTCAATAAGCAGGCAGAGCGGCTTCTCGACCGGTCACCGGGGGATCTTCTGGGACAGATCCTCTGGGAGATGTATCCCGGCCTGGCAGGGAGCGAATTCGCGCTCGCCTACCTGCGCGCCGCCCACGAAGGAATAGCCGCCTCTCTCACCGCGTTCTATCCGGATCACAACCGCTGGTACGAAGCCCATGTCTACCCGGCATACCACGGCATCACGATCTACTTCCAAAACGTGACCGAGCGCATACGGGCGGAGGAACTCGCGCCCAAACAGTGTATCGGTCTCTCCCTGATTCTGAACGAACTGGTCTCCAATGCGCTCAAACATGGC
>JAYTGR010000522.1:0-4686 GCA_043733205.1 Chthonomonadaceae bacterium | reverse complement strand
CCTCCGAAGAACCCCAGCGCTGTTTCCGCCGGCAGCTCCTGCAGCAGTTCGAGCGCAACGGTACGCATCCTGCGTGCACGCACTCCATCGCCGTCACGATCATAAAGCGCGCCCAGTTCCACGTACAGTGCAGGCGATTTGGGGGCCAGATAGAGCGCCTGTTTCAGCAGCAGTTTGGCGTCGTCATAGCGTCCCTGTTCCTGCGCAATGACAGACAGCAGTTCGAAAGGCTCAGCCGCGAACGGAAACATGTCCGACAGCCGGTGACAACAGGCGGTCGCCTCCTTCGCCTGCCCCAGGTTCGCATAGGCATGCGCCAGGAGCAAAAGCGCACGCTCCCCGCTCCCCTGCTCCAGCGGTTGTAACATGCGAACCGTTCCGAGGTAGTCTCCGACCGCATAGCGCGCTTCGGCTGCCGCTAACGTACCTGCGTCGGCAGCGCCCTGGATGGCTGCTTTCGGCAGCGCAGGGCTTGCAGCGGCGGCTGGCTGTGCAGCAGCAGGTTCCCGAAGGCTCCGTGGCGCAGCAGGCGGGCGGAGGGATTCGGTCACTCGCGCAGGCGCCCTGCTCAACGGCGGCTCGGCGATGCGGTGCTGTCTTTCGCCACCGGCCCAGGTTTGGCTCCGGCGCTGGCAGACAACCGATTCCGGAAAATGTCGTGCCACGAGCGGTTCGACGAGCTGGCCTAGGGTTTCGGCATGGCCTGTCATCAGGCAGCCTCCCTCGCGCAGTGTCTGTGCGAACTTGGACAGAACGACCGCTACCGCCTTGGGCGCAAAGTAGATGAAGACGTTGCGGCAGACAATCAGGTCCATCTCATAAATGCCGCAGACCGCGCTGGGAAACGGTTCGGCAACGAGATTGCACCGCTGAAAGGTCACCAGAGAGCGAATCTCCTCTCCAATCCGCCAGCTGTCCCCGTGACGCTGAAACCAGCGCTGCCGCAAAGCCGCTTCCATCGTACGGAAGGACCAGGCGCTGTAGATCCCGCGCCGGGCCTCCTGAAGGGCATGCGAATCGATGTCCGATCCCAGTATTGAGATCTCCCAGGGCGCTCCGGAACCAGCCCCACGCTGCGGCAGCAGTTCCTCCACCAGCATCGCGAGCGAATACGCCTCTTCCCCAGTTGAACATCCTGCACTCCAGAGCCGTAGTCTGCGGCGCGAGGCGTTCTCAGCGATCAGTTCCGGCAGAATGCGGTCGCGCAGCAGCGCCATCTGGCCTTTGTCGCGGAAGAAGTAGCTCTCGTTGTTGGTCAGGTGCACCGTCAGCTGGTCCCACTCGCGGTCGGCGTCGAGTGTGCCGGCTTCCAGCAGGCACTCATATTCGTCTGAATGGCGCAGGCACAGAGCCTCCATGCGCATCGCGAGCGTGACGCCCAGTGCCTCACGCTCGCGAGGACGCAGCTGCAGTCCCGTTTGCGCCGTAATCAGCCTCTCAATACGAGGAAAATGGATGTCTTTCATGCCGCCGTTCTTGGACAGGTCCCGTCTAAACGCAGTCCAGACAAGCCCTATCACCGGTAATCCGGTTCCTGCTGCCGGTTTATAAAATAGACGCCATGCACTGTCCGCACGGATGCATCTTTTGGCTTACCCGAGTAGACCTGTTCGCAGGCGTTCTTGTTCCCGCATTATTCTCCGTCTGCTGACTGCCCTAAAGCCAGTACCGCCCGTTGAAATCGGGCTGTGATCACTGCCTTATGGGTGTTCACCGGGACACAATTTGTTCATGGAGGGCGTGGTATAATAGTGTACAGATTTGCCGTCCAGACACCTTTTAGTGGGATGAAGGAACGGCCGTGAGTTTCGCAAGGAGGTGTCTCGCATGCCGACACTGGAATCGTGGCCTCGCTGTCCTGCGGCCGCCGCCTTTTTTGAGACGGAGCTGCATGGGTTTCTAGCCGCCAATTCGACGGCGGCGGCGATGGCGGCCCATTTTCACTCCGGTGCGGGCGTCTCCCTCCTCAGCCTCGTGGACCACTGGGCTCTCCCCGAGACGGCAGCCCTGCGAACTCGGCTTTCCGCCCTGGGCCTCTGCGAGATGCAGTCTGCGGATGGCGACCTAGTCTGGGAACACCCGCAGGCTCGTCTGCCCCGTGTCCGCCTCGAAACAGATCTCTCCGCTCCCCGCCTGGCGCTTACCGCCGAAAATCTTACCGACTTTGCCGATGCCAACGGTTTTCCGACCCAGGGCCAGCATGGCGATCCCGACTCCGGCTATGAAGAGGTGCGTTATCCCCTCGACCACGGAGAACTTGCCGTCGTGGTGCGGCAGGGCTATGCCGGGTTCCGCCCTGGGGAACTCACGCCCGGAGCGGCACGCGCCCTCGTCCGCGCCCGAAAGACATTTCGCGAACGCAGTCGTGAAGGCGAGGAAACCGAGGTGCTGTGCGCCGCAGAGGAGCTTGTTCAGAGTGTTATCGAAGAGCTGGGCATCGACCGCACGGCCGACGAGTTCTTTGCTGCCGAACGGGACTACTATCTGACCCGAAACCGAGCGGCGCGCTGGCAGTACGCCCGCCAGACTGAACTGGGCTTCGGCTGGGCCAATCACGATCATCATACCTACCGCAGTTCGCGGGCCGGATTCCGCGCGCTGATGCAGCTGGGGAATCAGCTTGGATTTGTGGCCCGCGAACGCTTCTATGCAGGCGCAGAGGCGGGCTGGGGCGCTCAGATCTGTGAGCATCCGGTCAGCCGCGTCGTCATCTTCGCGGATGTCGATATGGCGGCAGCGGAACGGGACATCGATTTTGCCTCCACCGATCTTCCTGCCACGCCGGACCTCGGAACGATAGGTCTGTGGTGCGCTCTCCACGGCAGCAGTATCGGCAGAGCCGGCATGCATCACATCGAATGCGAGTTCGATTTCGTCCAGGCGCAGGCCAATCTCGAAGCCGCCGATTTTCCGGTCATGCCTCCGTTCACCGACCTGCCCATGCTGAAGCAGGCGTTCAGCATGGCCGAGGTCTGGCCTGTCGCCGAGGAGAGGATCGAAGCGCTTGCGGCCTCCGGCAGCATCACTTCCGCGCAGGCTGACCGGTTTCGAGCCCAGGGCGCGCCCGGCAGCCATATCGAGATCCTGCAGCGCTGGGAGGGCTTCAAAGGCTTTAACAAGACTGGGGTCAGCAGCATCATCCGCGACACCGACGCCAGAAAGTAGGAACGCATGTACGATGGCAGAACAAACTGGATCGGCGGCGAGTGGCGCACTGCACAGGACGGGCATACCTTCACGTCATGCAATCCAGCGCGAATCGATGAGGTGCTCGGGCTCTTCGCGCGGTCGCAAGCCGTGGATGTCGAGGCAGCGGTCGCCGCCGCCGCCGCCGCATATCCCGCTTGGCGTCGGACTCCCGCGCCTATCCGCGGCGCGGCGCTGTTTCGCATGGGGCAGCTGCTGGAGCGTGAGAAGGAGCGGCTCTCGGGCCTGATGGTCGCGGAGATGGGCAAAGTGCTGATCGAGGCGCGCGGCGATGTCCAGGAAGCCATCGACATGGCCTACTATATCGCAGCGTTTGGCCGCATGCCCAACGGCAGCGTCGTTCCCTCCGAGCGCACCGATATGTACTGCACCGCACAGCGAGTGCCGGTTGGGGTTGTCGGACTCATCACCCCGTGGAACTTTCCGATCGCGATCCCAAGCTGGAAGATGTTTCCCGCGCTGCTCGCAGGCAACACCGTGGTGCTGAAACCGGCGGAAGACACCCCTGCCCTCGCTGTCGCCTTCGTCGAACTGCTGGTCGAAGCCGGGGTTCCGGCGGGGGTCGTCAATCTGGTCACAGGATTCGGTGCGGAGGCTGGCGCGGCGCTGGTCGAATCGCCGGGCGTCGCGACGATCTCATTTACCGGTTCCACCGAGGTTGGGCGGCAGATCGCGGCCCGCTGTGGCCAGCTGATGAAACGCGTCAGCTGCGAACTCGGCGGCAAGAACGCGATCGTCGTCATGGACGACGCGAACGTCGAACTGGCGCTGAAAGGCGCGCTCTGGAGCGCGTTCGGCACTGCCGGTCAGCGCTGCACGGCGGCCAGCCGACTGATCGTGCATCGCGATGTCAAACACCGATTTCGCGACGAACTGGTAGACCGCACGCGTGCCCTTCGAATGGGCGCAGGCATCGACCCGGAAGCGCAGATCGGCCCCGTGATCAACCGCAGACAGCTGGAGCGCATCCACCGCTATGTCGGTATCGGCGAGGCGGAAGGAGCCAAAACGCTCATCGGCGGCAGGATTCTTACTGATGGTGTCTTCGGCGACGGCTGTTTCTACGCCCCGACTGTCCTCGACGACATGACGCTCTCCATGCGCGTCGCTCAGGAGGAGATTTTCGGTCCTGTAACCGGCATCATCGAGGTCGAGAGCCTCGAAGAGGCGATTGCTGCGGCGAACTCCACGCAGTACGGCCTCTCGCTGTCGCTCTACACGCAGAACGTGCAGCGCGCGTTTCGGGCGATGCAGGAGCTGGAAGCCGGGATCGTCTATATCAATCTGCCGACAAGCGGCGCGGAGATTCAGCTGCCGTTCGGCGGCACGAAGAACACCGGCAACGGCCATCGCGAAGCGGGCTGGATGGCGATGGACTACTGCACCGAGTGGAAGTCCGTCTATATCAACTTCGCCGAGTCCGCCGAGCTGGTGCGCGCTCAGATCGACACGCAGGTCTCGTGAGAAACCGTTTTAGTA
>JAYTGR010000521.1:0-4686 GCA_043733205.1 Chthonomonadaceae bacterium | reverse complement strand
GCGGCGTCAATGCCTATACCCTGCCGGTGCCGATGATGAACATCCTGAACGGCGGCGCACATGCCGACAGCAACGTGGACCTGCAGGAGTTCATGATCATGCCCATCGGCGCGGAGAGCTTCTCCGAAGCGCTGCGCATGGGTTCCGAAGTTTTCCACGCCTTGAGGAAAGTGCTGAAGGGCCGCGGCCTCTCCACCGGCTACGGCGATGAGGGCGGCTTCGCACCCAACCTGGGATCGAACGAAGAGGCCGTGCAGATCATCATCGAGGCCATCGAGCAGGCCGGCTACAAGCCCGGCGGCGACATCGCTCTGGCACTCGACTGCGCCGCGACCGAACTGTATGAGGATGGCAAGTACAACCTCAAAGGCGAAGGCCGCATCCTGACCGGCGCGGAGATGGTGGACTTCTACGCCCGCTGGGTCGACAAGTATCCGATCATCTCGATTGAAGATGCCTGCTCCGAAGACGACTGGGATACCTGGAAGCTGCTCACCGACCGCATCGGCGGCCATGTCCAGCTCGTTGGCGACGACCTGTTCGTCACCAACACCACCCGGCTGGCGAAGGGAATCGCGAGCGGCACGGCGAACTCCATTCTTATCAAGGTCAACCAGATCGGCACCCTGACCGAGACGCTGGACGCGATCGAGATGGCGAAGCGCGCGGGCTACACTGCGGTCGTCTCTCACCGGTCCGGCGAGACCGAAGATTCGACGATCGCCGACATCGTAGTCGCCACGAACGCGGGACAGATCAAGACCGGCGCGCCTAACCGCACGGACCGGGTCGCCAAATACAACCAGCTCCTCCGGATCGAGGAGGAACTGGACGACGTCGCCTACTACGGTGGGCGCGAAGCGTTCTACAACCTGAAGTAAGCCAGCCGGATTTTCCGCCCTGGCAATCGCGCAGGGCGGAAAATCCTCCCTGCATCTCCCCTTCGGGTGGAGGAGGTGCTCATGGATGATGTAAGACGGGAATATCGGTGGTATATTCAGGGCTGCCGCAAACTCGGGCTGGAATCGAGGCTGGAACGCGGCCTGTTTCTCGTTCATTATGACCGCTACCAGCGCCTCAGTCAGGCGATCCAGCGCTATGAGGAACGGAGAAGGCGGCTTGTCCGTCGGCGCCGAGGTTCGCTGTATCAGGACGACGTGTTTCTGGAACGGCTGATGCGTACTGTGCGAGAGGAACAGGAGAAGCTGGAACCGCTGGCAGCGGCCGTCGCTATGGGAGAGGCGCTCGATACCGGCGAAGGCGGTGCAGGAATGCCGGCCTACCGTCGTCCTGACCTGCCCGTACTCGTGGGGGCAGGAGCCAAGCTGCCGCCGCACCTGGATCCCGAGCCGTGGGCGCGTGATCCCTAAGACTGTTTTCTATAATATCGATCCAGTGCCGGAACAAGGAATGAGGAGCCGACTTGCGACGCACTAAGATCGTTTGTACTATCGGTCCATCGAGCCGCAAACGCGGCGTCATCGAAAAGCTGATGCGCGCTGGAATGGATGTGGCGCGGCTGAATTTTTCGCACGGCACACATGACGAACACGCGCAGGCCATTGCCGATCTGCGCGCGATGGCCGCGAAACTTGGCCGTCCGCTCGCCCTGCTGCAGGATCTGAGCGGCCCGAAGGTGCGCCTGGGGCTGTTCCCGGTGCCGAGCGTTCTGTTAAGGCGCGGGCAGGAAGTCGGTTTTGCGGAACAGGTCGCGGGCGAAGCCGACATGACTGCGGGATCCGCCCTGGAAGCCTGGCAGAAACGCACAGGCGACAGTACGATCCTGCCGCTGCCGCTGCCGCAGCTGATCGCCGCTTTGAAGCCGAACTGCCAGCTCCTGCTTGATGACGGCAAGATCGCACTGCGCGTCGTGCGCTGTATCGGCGAACCCGGCGACCCGAATCGTATCGTCTGGGCGAAGTGTACGGTCGGCGGAGAGCTTAAACCGCGCAAGGGCGTCACCGCTCCCGGCGTGAAGTTCGACGTTCCAGCCATCACCGAGAAGGATCTGGACGATCTCCGGTTCGGGCTGGCGCAGGGCGTGGACTGGGTCGCCGCTTCTTATGTGCGTTCGGCAGACGATCTGAAGCCGCTTTTCGCCCTGATGGCGGAGACCGGGCACAAGGTGCCGCTCATCGCCAAGATCGAGAAGGCCGAAGCGGTCCATAACCTGGCCTCCCTGCTGAAGGTCGTGGACGGCATCATGGTGGCGCGCGGCGATCTGGGCGTGGAGATGCCTTTCGATGAGGTGCCCATCGTCCAGAAGCGGATCATTCTGGCCTGCAACCGCGCGGGCAAGCCGGTCATTACGGCAACACAGATGCTGGAAAGCATGATCCAGAACCCACGCCCGACGCGGGCCGAGGCGACCGATGTCGCCAACGCTATTCTCGACGGCACGGATGCGGTGATGCTGTCGGGAGAGACGGCGGCGGGCCAGTTTCCGGTCGAAGCGGTGCAGACGATGGCGCGTATCGCCCTCCGCGCCGAAGCCGCCCTCTTTGAGGATCTCGAATTCGACCGCCGTCTGCCCGCGCCGCAGGGCACGACCGAGGCCGTAGCACGGGCCTCTGCACATATCGCGACGGAGCTGCGCGCGAAGGCGATCCTGTGTGCTACGACCAGCGGCGCGACGGCCCGGCAGGTGGCGCAGCATCGGCCCCGCGTCCCTATCGTCGGCGTGACGACCGAGGCCTCGACCTATCGGCGGCTTGCCCTGACCTGGGGGGTGCAGCCGCTTCTGGTCGAACGTGTCAGCGATACGGAAGCCATGCTGCAGGTCACGGTGGATGCTGCCTACAAGGCGCGCCTCGTGAAGAACGGGGACCGCGTGGTGCTGACGGCAGGCGTGCCGGTCAACAATCCCGGCACGACCAACTTGATCCAGGTGCATACGATCGGGCAGGAGTTCAAGCCGCCGCAGCCTGCCGAAATCTAATGGTTCCGACGATCGTTCTTATGCTCGTTCTGATGGTGCTTCTCACGTTGATTTCTTTTTCGAGGTGATCCCTATCGCTGCTCCTCCTAACTCCAAAACGATTCGATTCCGCAGACGTTCGCCGCGCCGGCTGCTGACGCTCCTCTGCATCCCGCTGACGTGCCTTGCCTTCACCTGGATTGGGGTGCGGGCTTCGGGCGCCTATTTCACCGCGCGTGATATGCGCAAAGTCAACGATGCGATCGAACACCGCTACCTGACGCTGCGGCAGCAGAACGACCGCATCGAGCGCGACGTGAAAGCCTTTCAGACTCCGGCAGGCATCGTCCGCGCCGCCCGCCGCCTCGGATGGGTCAATTCGGGCGAAGTCCATCTGCACGTTCCGTAAAACCCTTTCCAGCAAAATCAAACCTCTCGCGGGAATGCGGGAGGTTTTTTGCTTTTCAAGTGATCCTTTTGCACTGTGATAGGATCCAATCGAATATTCGGGCAGCAATACGATGAAACAGCCTTAAGGAGGCGACTATGAGCAGCAGGAACCGATGGGGAGCAGGACTGGTTTTGGCCGGTGCAGTGGCCTGCGCAGCGGGATGCGGAGGCCCAAACGCCAGTTCCCCACCGACAGGCAGTGATTCCAGTGTCTCCGCTTCCAGTCCTATGGCGCCGACAACAAAGGCATCTGCAGATACCCGCCATGCCCCCAGCGCGGCAGGTGGGAAGGCGGAAGATTCCCCGAAACTGACGCTGGCGAAATACCAACAGAGCGAGCCGGATCGCTACCTCATCAAGAACGCCACCCTGACGCTGGAGACTGCGGATGTGCGCGGCGGCGCAAAACAGCTGGCGGCACTCGCCAAATCTCTGCAGGGCTATGTGTCCGACTCGCATGAAGCCGTGGATGGGATCGGGTCACGCTCCGTGACGATGACGATGCGCGTGCCCTACCAGCAGTTCGAAAGCGCGACGCAGAGCATCGAGGCCCTGGGCAAAGTGCAGGACAAACAGGTCAGCGCAGAGGATGTGACGGAGGAGTTCGTCGATACGACGGCCCGCACACGCAACCTGAAGAAGTCGGAAGTGCGTCTGCTCGACCATCTTTCGCATACCGGCAAACTGGCGGATACCCTGGCGATCGAAACCGAACTGACCCGTGTGCGGGAAGAGATCGAGAAGACGGAAGGCCGCCTGCGCTTCCTGGCGCATCGCATCGCCTACTCCACGTTCAACATCACCTTCCGCGAAACAGCCCACGCCCAGACCGTCACCCCGGCGGAGACGTTCAGCAGCGGCAAAATCGCCACCGATGCGGGCCGTTCGCTGATCGGGTTTCTGCAGAGCGTCTGGTCCACCGCCATCTGGCTGGGCATCTGGGCCATCGTCTGGCTGCCGCCGGCCGTCCTGTTCGTGTGGTTCCTGCGCCGCGAAATCCGCCGCAATCGCCGCCCCATCGTCCCTTCCCCTCCCCCACCCTACGATGTCCGCGCGTAAGACTAGGAATAGAGGTATCGATCCGTTATGTGCGATGCACGGAACGCTTTTTTGACTTTGCGGGGGCCGGCGATGCAGGCGCTGCGTGGAGGAAACGGCGGACGACGACCTCGTCGTGGTACCAGACGGTGGCACAGCTGACGGCTTTGTCCACGGTTTCGGCGGTTCTGCCGTCGCCGATGTAGATGGCGCAGTGGCCGGGATAGACGAGGACATCGCCGTACTGCAGTTCGTCGTGGATGAGCTGGCCCTTGGCGCAG
>JAYTGR010000520.1:0-12213 GCA_043733205.1 Chthonomonadaceae bacterium | reverse complement strand
GGTTGCTGGTGCCCAGCACCGACAGAACGGGCAGCGCCAGGAAATAGGACTGACCGAGGCCGCTGACGGTGGAATCCACATCGCCCAGGTTGGTGAGCGGATTATGCAGCACATTATTCGCATCGACCTGCGGGAAACCGGCGAGGCCGCTGGTTGGATCGTTGAGAATAGTTGGGACGCTCGTCCCGGTATCCGTGCCTTCGATGCGGATCATCGCGCCGTAGTCTTTGAAGGAGACCCCGTTGCGGGCGGCATTGTTGAAGATGTAGCCGCCTTCCGGATAGTCTTCCGGCTCGAAGTTCTTGTTGACGAGCAGGCCGCGCCCGCTCTTCACCAGCAGAGTCTTTTCGGTATAGTCCGTCGCGGTGCCGGAAGCCGCGAACTGATGTCCCGCGTCGCTCTCCTCGGAGTCGGAGTAGTAGTTGACGGCCGTAGCGAAGCTCTTCGCCAGCAGCTGCGTGTTCAGGGAGACGCCGGTGTACTGCGTGTTGCTGCTCGCCACGCCTGCCGCCGAGCTGACGTTAGTATCGGCGAAGGGGCCGAAATGGCCGCTCAGATTGCCGAGCATCGAGTCGAACGTCTTGTTCTCATGCAGAATGAAGACGACATGTTTGATTTTGCCGGAGCCCGCGCTGCCTCCGAGCGGAACGACGCTGGTATCGAGATTCGCGCTGTTCTGAGTCGCGAAGTTGTTGTTCAGGACGGTGGTATTGTCCAGGGCAAGGCTGGGCAGAAAGACGCGCTGTACGCTGCCGAAGATGAAGTTGCCGTCGGTGAACGATTCGATCCCGGTGGCGTTGGGTGTGAAGTTGGGACTGCCGGGATTGGTGGAGTTGACGCTGGGATTTTTATCTTCGCCGACACCTTTGGCATTCGCGATAAAGAGAGTATTGCCGTCCGCGCTGAGGGAGAGAGCGGTGGGATACCATCCGGTTGCGATACGGCCGATCACTTTCGGCTTGGCGGGGTTCACGAGGTCGAGCACGGCCACCGAGTTCAGGCCCGCCTCTGCGACATAGGCGCGGGTGTTGTCGGCCGAGACCACGATGGCGTTGGGATAAGCGCCGTGTACTTTGTGTACGTCGCCGCTGCCGCTGTTCGTATAGGAGACGCTGATGGGGGAAAGATCTACATCGGGCAGACGGCGATAGTTGGTCAGCGAGACGATGCCGAGGCTGTCGCTGTTGGCCTTGGTCACGTACAGGACGGAGACCGCGCCCTTGGTGCAGATCGCGGTGCCGGAGGGGTGCGTATCCCCGACGAGATTGAGCGCATCCAGTCCGCCGGCCTGTCCCTGGTAAAGGGAGCCGAGCAGCGCGGCGTTGACGCCCTGTGCGCCTGCGACCGACAGGATAGAGACGGAGGAGGTTTTCGCCGTCGTGGCCCCGGTGTTCGTCACCGGAACGTAGAAACCATTCGGCTGGTTCACGGTTCCGGGCGCACTGCCCGCCGCTCCGCCGGCGATGACCGCGCCGAACGCTGTCAGAGTCGTCAGCTTGTGCGTCGCATCGTAGACCGCGTTGGCGAACTTGTACTCCGTCACGCCCCAGTTAGACACCAGAACCTTGGTGCCGTCGCTGCTGACCGAAACGCCATAAGGGAAATAGCCGACCGACACCTGCTTTACGACGGACTTCGAGGTCGTATCGATCACGGCCAGGCTGTTGTCGCCGTTGCAGGCCACATACAGGAACCTGCCGTCGGGGCTGAGCGCAGAGCCTGCCGGGAACGTGGTTTTCGCGCCCGCGCCGCTGAAACCGCTCGGTGTCGAGGTCAGGTTCTGCGTCGTTCCCGCCGGATTATTGAAGTTGGACGCAGGCGTGTAGTTGGAGACATAGCCCGCATTGTCCGGCAGGATCGGCAGTATAGGGATAGTCTGTGCCGGTGCGGAGGAGACGATCCCGCTGCTGCTCAAACTGAACAGTTTGATGTTGTTGTCGGGGCCGCCGGACGCCCAGATGGTGTAACTGCCATCGAGATTGCTCGTGACCTGCAGACCGATGAAGAAGCGCGCGGTGTTGGCGACCTGGGATACGACGGACATCGTACTCGTATCGAGGATCGTCAGAGAATAGCCGCCTTTGAGCGCCTGGGCGGCCGTGCCGTTGACGACGGTGCTGGTCGTCTGCAGCGAGGTCAGTGTGCCGTCGCGCTCATCGTCACTGCTGACGATCAGATATTTGCCGTCCGGGGTCAGCCTGCTGCCGAGCGGGTTCATACCGACCTGCACCGAGACGCCGGCCGGGGTGACGCGGCGGCCGTTGGGCAGAACGCCCCAGTAGTAGTCCGCCGTAAACTTCTGCGGACCCGCGAACAGTTCCGGGCCGAAAGGCGCGTAGATCAGGTTCGGTTCCACGGTATTGTAAACGGGGGCGGTGACGGCTCCCCAGTTGGCCGCTGTAATCTGGGCTCCCGCATTTGCTCCGCTCAAACCGCAGGCGAGTGCGGCGAGAGTCGTCACACGCGCCGCCGTCATACGGCGGGAGGCAAACAGGGGCTTATATCGACGTCGAAAGCTCATAGTGTCCTGATATCCTTTAAAATGGCGATGTACCGGCACAAAAATCTATTTACCTTCAGGCAGGGTCTGCTGCTTCCTGCGGAGGGTGCGGCGGCGCAGGGAGAGAGGCGCGGCACCGGTTCCGACAGCCAGCAGCAGAGCCAGGGCGCTCGGCTCCGGCGTACTGGAGGAGGTCAAAGTGCCCGCCGCATAGCGGTTGTTCTGGCGGTCCACGCCGTTGATGCTGACGATCTTATTTGTGGTGGGACTGCTGAGCACCGTGACGAAATTGCCTGCGACGGTTGCCGGGGTTGTGGATCCGAACGGAGTAGCAGCGACGTTCCATTGCGTGATGTCGAAATTGCCGGTCAGGGTGGCTGTCAGCAGGCCGCCGTGCTGCGAAGCGTTGAGGGGCGCGCTTTCCAGATTGAAGGTGTTGGAATCCAGACTCGTCTGAACCGTCGTGTCGCCCGGTATAAAGAGGTTTAAATTCTGCGAGGAGGCATCGTTGAAAAGGACGTTGAGGACGAGGCTGTTGAAGATCACCGAATCGGTGACCGGGAAATCCCCGCCGTTCGAGGCGGTCTGGTTCGTTACCTGGAAGGAGGTAAAACTCTGTGCCTGCGCGGCCGCCTGGCATCCTAAAAGGCCGATGCCGACAGCGGCGAGGCTGGCGACTGTGCGAAGACTGCGGACAATCATCTGTATTTCTCCGTTCTATGCGCTCCGGCTGCGTTGGCAGGAGTGAGCAGGGCAGCCACCGTGTGCTGCAAGCACACGGGAACGGCCTATCATACTTGCCGGATGTGAAGAACGGATTAAGGGAATGTTAACGTCGTGTTAAATCTGGCAGGGGCGGCCTGCAGCGACCGCGCATCAGGTCAACTGTCCTATACTATATCGAAGCCGACAGAGGAATTTCGTTTTCCTTAGCTAAATGTAAGTGCAGTTATGTACGTCACCTCGCTATCACCGGCGCGGGTAAACGAAAAATCCAGTTTGCTTGTCGTAACGACTTGAAGGCGGGCATGGGAAGGCGGGATGATGTCCAGTCTGCGGATATAAAGGAGAGCGTAAAATGCGAGTACACCATGAAGTACAGGACGGTCTGTACGGCAGAATTCAGTTTGACAGCCTCGAAAAACGTCTCATCGACTCTGCTCCGTTTCAGCGCCTCCGCCATATCCATCAACTCGCAATGTGCTATCAGGTCTATCCAGGTGCGACACACAAGCGGTTTGAGCACTCACTCGGTGTTATGGAGGTTGCAAGTCGCATCTACGATACGATCTTCGACCCACGCAGCATTAGAGAAAACGTTCGCGAACGTATTGTCGAAGAACTGGAACCGCAGCAGATTCAGTATTGGAAACGCGTGGTGCGGCTGGCCGCGTTACTGCATGATATTGGCCATTTACCCTTTTCTCATGCAGCGGAGAAGGAACTCCTGCCGTCCGGATGGAATCATGAGCGCATTACGGTGGACATGATACGGCATTCCGAAATCGCCGATATTCTCCGGGATGCCAGTCCCCCGGTTCGGCCAGAAGATGTGATAGATGCCGCCTGGGACATCAGCAAGCGTATCACTGTCGAATCGGTCAATTTGTCGCCGTGAAAAACTCTGCTTAATGAAATCCTGACGAGTAACACCTTCGGCGCAGATCGAATCGACTATTTGCTGCGTGATTCATGGCATGCCGGAGTGTCTTATGGGCGTTTCGATACCAATAGCCTGATCGCAGGATTGCGGGTCATCATCGATCCTGACGAACAGGAGATCGCTATTGGACTGGATATCAGCGGTATTCATGCTGCGGAAGCCCTGCTCTTGGCTCGGTATTTCATGTACACTCAGGTCTATCTGCACGATGTACGCCGGGCTTACGATACTCACTTAAAAGCGTTTTTGCAACGGTGGCTTGAAAAGGGCAAGTTTTCCGGTCAATGGCAGGATATGCTTCGGGTTACCGATAACAATGTCCTGGCGGCGCTGCATCAGGCAGCGCTGGATCAGAACGATCCTTTCTATGGGCCAGCGGCCTTACTCATGAATCGGCGACATTTCCGCACTGTTTACAGTCAGGTAACGGCACACAAGCTGCGCTGTCCAACTGTCCTTGAGGATATGATGGCATACGCTCAGGACCAGTTCGGACCGGATAACGTTTTAAAAGATCATTATCTGGCGAAGTCGGAGCCGAACGATTTTTTTGTCCTCACAACGAATGGTTCCATTGAAAAAGCCAGACAGATTTCGGGTATAATAGCGAATGTACCTGTCATGGAAGTCGGGTTGATTTTCGTCGAGCCAAGCCTGGAAGAAAAAGCGAAGCGTCAGATCGATACGCACCTGAAAACGCTGTTGTAGGAACCGGCAAGCCGTGCTGCGAAGAGGAACGAACAATGGAAACGACAAAACATAGGTTACTGCTTGCCATCATAGAACAGTTAAATAGGCATGGAAGTCTGACAGGCAAAACTCATCTCCAAAAGACGGCATTCCTGCTGGACGCTGCCAAAAAAATGAAGATGCCGTTCAAGTTCGTGTTATACAAACATGGACCCTATTCGTTCGATATCGAAAGCGATCTGCAGGAGATGCGGAGTTATGGCGCCATTGATTCCGTATCTGGTACGGGTTATGGTGTGACGCTCAAGCCATCTCAGAACGCCGAATGGCTCAAAAAGCAGGCGGTTTTAACGGAAGAACAAGAACGGCAAATCGAGCGAATGTGTGAGTTCGTCAGAGACCGCAATGTGACAGAATTGGAACGCCTAGCTACGGCAGCATGGATTCGTACGGAAGAACACATGATGGATCCTGAACGCATCGCATTGCGTCTGCACGAACTTAAGCCGCACATTTCTGTTGTGGAAGCGCTTCAAGCTGACAATGAGATCGCTCCCATTCTCTGTTTGGCCTGAGGCAAAATCGCCTGCACTTGAAATCTGGACATATCACAACGGCCCTGCGAAATTTCGCAGGGCCGTTGTTTTACGGATGGCGGGAGCGGGTAGGAATCGAACCCACCGGAGCCGGATTAGCCGACTCCCAGACGGTTTTGAAGACCGCGCAGGACACCAGTCCCGATTCACCCCCATAGTGCGGTCAGTCGCTCTTGGTGAGAGACGCATGGTACTTTGCGCCGAGCAGAACGCCGCAGAAAGTTTCGCTGCCGAGGAGAGCCGTAAAACAGAGCAGATAGATCAGCGCGATGAGAGGCCCCTGGTAAAAAGAGATGACGCATAGAAAGGGACCGACGAAATAGAGAGGCATGAAGACCGTCAGGAGACTCCACCAAAGATTTTTGCGGGACGAACGGCCTGGCCCGACACAGAGGCCGACCGTGAATCCCCACGTGAACTGGATGGCGAGAATGGACCAGATAAAGACATGGACCGTCCAGAAGGGCAGAGGCCGCAGGCGAAACAGGCACAGCCAGACCACGCAGACAAAGAGGTGAAGCCAGAGCAGTGATTTCGACAGCGCACGTACTTTTTTCATCGGGGCATTCTCCACGGGGCGGACGTCCGCATCGCACAACGATCTCTCTGCACCTACTGACGAGCAAAAACGCATTTCCGTTGCATCAATTTGACGCAGCCCCCTGAAACTCCTGCACGGTGAGCCGTTCAGCGGATTGTCAGGGTCGGTGTGTCGGAGGCGACGATGCGTCCGATGACAGCGTGTACCAGAACATTCTGACTCTCCAGCGCGAGGAGCAGCGCATCTGCAGCGTCTGCGCGTACGATGATGGCGAGGCCGCCGGATGTCTGCGGGTCGAGCAGGACGCTCAGGCGATCGGGCGGTACATCGGGGCCGACGCGCAGATGGTCTGCAAGATAGGCGCGGTTCTCTTTGCCGCCGCGTGTCACACTGCCCGCTGCGGCCATGCGCTCGACATCGGGCAGCAGCGGAACGGCTGCGCTGTCGATCTCCATTCCGACCCCGCTCGCCTTCGCCATATGAAACAGATGCCCGCACAGGGCGAAGCCGGTAATATCGGTGGCGGCATGGATCGCCTCGTTCGGGCCGATTCCCATCCGCCGCATCGCCTCCGCCGCTCCGGCGTTCAGGGCCGCCATACTGCGGCAGGCCAGCGCCAGAACCTCGGGGTCGCACGCGTCGAACTTCGCGGCGGTCGTGACGATCCCGGTTCCGAGCGGCTTCGTCAGCACGATCAGGTCGCCGGGCCGCGCGCCCGCGTTGGTGGCGATGTGGACAGGATCTACCAGACCGGTGACCGAGAGGCCGAATTTCGGCTCCGGATCGTCCACGCTGTGCCCTCCCACCAGCGCAACTCCTGCCTCCGCAACCTTGTCCGCCCCGCCGCGCAGGATCTCCGCCAGTTCGCGCGGATCGCGGTCATGGATCGGGAAGCAGAGAATGTTCATCGCTGTCAGCGGCCGCCCGCCCATGGCATAGACGTCGGAGAGAGAGTTGGCCGCAGCGATCTGACCGTACAGATACGGATCGTCTACGATAGGCGTGAAGAAGTCGAGCGTCTGTACGAGCGCGACATTTTCAGTCACGCGATAGACACCCGCATCGTCGCCTGTCGTCAGTCCGACGAGCAGATTTGCATCGCCGGGAATGTTGAGATCACGCAGCACCTGCGTGAGTTGGGCGGGCCCAATCTTACTGGCTCAACCGGCGCACCGCACGAGATGCGTCAGACGCGGACGCTGATCCACGAGTTCGCTCACCTCTCCTCACCCCCTTTCCACTTCGCTCTTCTACGACCGGTCGCACAGTGCGGACTTCCCATTTCAGAACGGCATTTCCTTGCCGGGCACAAAAACGACAGCATACAGGCGGGAGTTCGGCAGGAGCAAGGAGCATTCCTGTATTTGCAGCAGGTACACTGAAAACCACAGCGTTTTCTAACGGCGTTCTTGTCGAGCATCTCTCGGTTTCAGGAGGTTCCTATGGGGATATTACGGTCTGTCTCTCTCTTTGGATGGCTGCTTGTTTTTTGGGTGGGGACGTCCATCGCCTTTGCAGCGCCCTGCCCACACGCCGCTTTGGGCAGTGGTGCGAAAGCGGGAACGTCCGTTCTGCACCCAGCGAAAGATCGGGCGCAGGAGAGACCGGATCCGCCGAAGCCAGCCGCGCATACGAGCCGGCAGATCGAAGGCTGGACGGTTCAGGTGGACGATCGTCTGCTGCAGGCGCCGGACAAGGAACTTGGCGACCGAGCGCTGCGTCTGCTCGCGAACCGCCTCTGCAGCATCACCCTGATCGTGCCTGCCGACAGACTGCTAAAACTCCAGAAGGTGCCGATCCGGCTGGACAAAACGAACGGTAAACTGGTCTCACCCCAGTATCATCCCAGCATAGAGTGGCTGAAAGAGAACGGATACGATCCGACTCTGGCGAAATGCGTCCATATCCCGGATGCCGCCTACTTCGCGAGTCCGCGCATGCGGTATGAGCAGCCCTTTGCGGTCCTGCACGAACTGGCGCACTCCTACCACGATCAGACACTTGGATTCGAGAACCCCGAGATCCTGGCGGCCTGGCGGCATTTCGTGGACGGCGGACGCTACCGGTCGGTGCTGCATATCGACGGCCGGATGCGCCCGCACTATGCCCTGACCGATCAGAAAGAGTTTTTTGCAGAACTGACAGAAACTTACCTAGGCGAGAACGACTTCTACCCGTTCAACAGCGCCGAACTGAAGCGCGACGAACCCGAACTCTACGCCCTGTTCGCGAAAATCTGGGGGCCGTTGCCTTAGAGTCTAGTTGGGAGCGGCAGCGTGAGCAGCTGATAGAGGCGGTCCCGCTGACGCTCGGACAGTACGCTGTGGCAGTCGCTGGCCTGGAGCTTGGGCAGGAGCTGCCGCAATGCCAGCATACAGACAGCGGAAACCTGATAATCCGGTCCCTCCGACTGCATCTGAAGAACCAGACTGTCGGTGTACTCCGGAATATTCGTTACAGGACCGAAATCGAGACGGACACCCAGCTTCTCTGCACAGGACCGAGCGGCTGCGCGAACCATCTGCGCGGTGTGCGTCGCCGCTTCCCCGGCTGCAAGCATGTAGATCGCTCCCAGGCATTGCGGATCTCCGATGTGCTGCAGCGCCGTCAGCGTGGCGAGACGCAGCTCCATTTCGCTGTCGCGCTGGATGTAGTTCAGGTTATGGCAGAGCTGGCCCAGCTGGGCAGGGGGCAGCAGAGCGGTATCTTCCACGGTGAGGCTCTGCAGCAGACCGATCAGCGCCTCTTTTCTCTTCTGGCGCAAAGCGGCGGGCAGAGCGAATATCGGCAGTGTCTCCAGCAATGCGCCGATGCTGTGCTTGTCACCGCTGAGCACGACGGTTTCCACCGCAGCCATTTCGAGAGCGGTTGGTGAGGCAGTCAAAAGAGAAAGGGGCAGCAGGACGACGCCGCTGAGACCGGCGATCCCCATATACCAGGGCATCGTACCGCTCGCCATAGAAAGAAGTGCTCCAATCAGCATCGATGCCCCTGGCACGAGGACGAGCAGGGCGCGTATTCGCCTGTTTGCATGTTCCGTGGAGATAATATTTGTGAGCAGCTGCAGGCTCTGCTCGTCTTTTTTCTCCAGTATGCAGGCTGCCTCCCCGCGCACCTTTGCGGGCAGCAGTGCGAGGAGTTTTTCGATTTTTGACGCTTGACTTTCTGGGTCTAACAGCTCGGTCATGACGCGATCCCATTTTTTGAACCAACGCTCAAGAGCTGTCGGCTTTGCGGCTTTGAATTAGTACGTTCACTTCCGCTTCCAATGGGAATACCTGATCGAAGGGCAGGCGTTCCTCCTGTGCATTCGCAGGACGGAGGAGTTGGAGTGGCAGCGTTGCGGATGCAGAGGGAGCGACTGGCCTGAGCAGTTCCCCTGCCTGGGAAGTGGGAGCCGCTGCGCTGCGCAGCAGGGTCCGGCTCTCTTTCTCTTTTTCGCCCTCCGCTTCCAGCAGACGGAGGGTATCTCGGGCCGCCGTGCGCAGCTGCTTTGCACCGAAAGTGGGCGCTTCGGTCAGGGCAACGATCTGCAGAAAGCTCGTCGCACGCATGTCCCGCAAACGCCCAGCGGCGGCAATGATTTCCAGAAACAGCTCGTATTTGCCATAACGATAATTACCGTAGAGGGAACGCTCGGTAAGCAGTCGATAGAGGCCGTCCCGATGGTCCTCCGAAAGAACGTGTTTGTAGTTATGCAGAGTAAGCTGAGGCACCATCTGGCGCAAAGCCATGATACAAGTGGCGCATAACTGATAGTCGAGGTAGGTGAGACCATTCGGGTGCAGCTGCGGCAAAAGCTTGTCGGTATATTCTGGGATCCGGTACAAGGAGCCGAAAGAGAGCCGACGGCCCATCTGCTCGACACTGTCTTGTGCGGCAGTCTGAACGAGAGGAATGGTTGCCTCTCCTGTTGCTTGGTGATAGAGAATGCCCAGACAGGTCCGGTCTCCCCACTGTCCGAGGATGCGGAAAACGGCCAGATGCAGTGTCCGATTGCTGTCGCGCAGATCGTAGCTCAAAATACCGCAGAGAGAACGGCGCTGCAGTGGAGTGAACTGGTCGAAGACCTTCTGAGTACATTGCGGCAACAGTCGGGCTAACGCCTGCTTGATTTTTTCGCGCAGCACGTCGTTCAGATTCTGTCTCTGCAGCACCTCCAGCAAAGGACCGATATACTGTACCTCCCCACCCTGCGACAGGGTCTCCAGCGCAACGGTCTCCAGGCGAGACGGCAGACATGTCAACGCGGTGGACGTTGCCAGCGTGAGACAGACCGAAACCAGCAGGGAAATGTACCAGGAGTATTCGGGAATCGGCGCCGCTCGGATCAGCAGGAGGGAAGCGGGCAAAACGACGAGCGCCGCACGAATACGAATGCGCGCATTCTCCCTCGCGATCAGGCGGGCAAGCAGGCGGGCGCTCGCGCCATCGCTTTTGTCCAGAATGGCCTTCGCCTCAGCGCGCCTCCAGGACGGCATGAAAGCGACGACGAGGTTCGCGGGTTTCGGGACAGACGGCTCGGTTTTCAGTGGATCGAACATAGAGATCACTCTCGTTCCTCGACTTCCTGTCTGGCGGCTGGAGTCCTTGGTGCGCCGATGCAGGACGGCTGCCCTCACTTCGGAGATCGAAACGGCGTTGGTGTGCCTTTGTTCCTATTACGCCTGAGAAGCACGGAGCATTTCATTCACACAGGTTACGCAGGGCGTCGGCGATGATGGCGAACTCTTCGGGCTCCAGCGTGCGCGGATCGAAAAGAACGGCATCATGATGAATACGGGCGAAAACCGGCGGATGGTGTCGGCGCAGATGCGCAGCGATTCTGTCGGGGGAGGGCGAGGCGGCGGCGGCGCGCAGTGCGACACAGACCGTCGGCAGATCTTCGCCGGGAAGCGAGCCTCCTCCTACCTGAGAGCGTTCCGGAACGAGAGCGATTGTGAAGCGTCCAGAGGGCAGGACAGCCTGGATCCGAGTCTTGAGGCGAACCGCGAGGCGGCGCAGTTCGGGCAGTGTGCGCGTCAGGCAGCGCAGGGTCGGAATGGCGAGCCGCGCCCGTTCCGGATCCCTATAGAGCCTCAGGGTCGCTTCCAGGCCTGCGAGCGTCAGTTTGTCCACGCGGAGGGCGCGGGCGAGTGGATGCTGCCCGATGCGTTCGATGGCGGCCCGGCTGCCGAGCAGCAGTCCTGCCTGCGGACCTCCGAGGAGTTTGTCGCCGCTGGCGGTTACGATATCGCTGCCGGCTTCCACGCTGTCAGGCAGAGAGCCTTTGCCGGGAATGCCGAGGCGGGACGGAGAGAGGATTGCACCGCTGCCCTGGTCGTCCATGACGGGAATACCATGCTTCCGACCCAGAGCGACGAGTTCGCGGGTAGGAGTCTCTTCCGTAAATCCCACCAGCGCAAAGTTGGACGGATGGCAGCGCAGAATTAGGCCCGTGCGCTCCGTAATGGCGCTGGAGTAGTCGGAGAGGCGGGTGCGGTTGGTCGCACCGACCTCGACGAGCGTCGCGCCGCTCGCCCGGATGATGTCGGGCATGCGAAAAGCGCCGCCGATTTCGACCAGCTCGCCCCGAGAGATAATGACTTCGCGTCCGGCCGCCAGAGTCGTCACGGCCAGCAGCACCGCCCCGGCGCAGTTGTTGACCACGGTCGCATCTTCCGCCCCGGTCAGTTCGCACAGCAGGCCGCGCACATGGTCGCGCCGCGATCCGCGTTTCCCTGTCTCCCGCTCGATCTCGACCGGGCTGTGTCCCGCCGCCACCTCCGCAATCGCCGCGACCGCTTCCGCCGCCAGCCGCGCCCGTCCCAGCCCCGTATGCAGCACGATGCCCGTCGCATTGATCGCCCCAGTCAGGGAAGGCGCCGACCGCTTTCGCGCCTCTTCAACTGCCCGCTGAGCCAGCATGGCCTCGGTCTGTACGTCCGGCGCGGTGCCATTGCGCTCCATGAGGGCAAGGCGAGCCGCATCGAGCACGGATCGGACGCTCTCCGTCACAAGGGCGGACGGCAGGGTCTCCCCAAGCGCAGCGACTTCCGGCACGGCCAGCAGCCGCTGCACAGACGGCAGGCTGCGCAGCGGATTGAGTTCTGGATCGGTAACGTTCGGCTTCTTCACGGTTTCATTATAGCGAATGGCTGCTGCAAATGCAAACGGAAAACGAAAATTGGCCGGATCAGGCCGCTTTATGGAAACCGGCGGCGTTCATGCCCTTTTGCACTGC
>JAYTGR010000519.1:0-12235 GCA_043733205.1 Chthonomonadaceae bacterium | reverse complement strand
AATTCCGCACGGATAATCCTCAAAATCGCTATAGGGCAATAGAGCGTTCCTGCCTGACAGGATAGAAGCCCCGGCGTTTACGCCTGGGGAGTTGTCACATATGTATACCTGTTTGGGACGTCCTGCATTCGTTATTCGAAGCGGAAACGGGCCAGGGCGAGGCCGAAGAAGACTGCGCCGAAGAGCAGGACGACGCCGATGTTCGGCAGGGTCGCCAGCAGAGGCTTGTGCCGCAGGATCAGATCCTGATAGGCGTTCAGAGCCCACGCGTGGGGCGTTATGAGGCTGAGCTTC
Organism: Chthonomonadaceae bacterium; assembly: GCA_043733205.1. Taxonomy (GTDB): domain Bacteria; phylum Armatimonadota; class Chthonomonadetes; order Chthonomonadales; family Chthonomonadaceae; genus JANXLO01. The sequence goes on along the minus strand of JAYTGR010000519.1, from coordinate 11,941 downwards.
TGCATGGAATCCGGCAGGAGCTGGCGTGGTATCAGAGTGCCGGAGAGAAATCCCATCAGCAGCAGCACCATCGTGGTCATGCCCTGGATCTGCTCCATAGTCTTGCCCAGCGTCGCGATCAGCAGGCCGAGGCCGGTGGCGCAGAAGATCGTGGAGAGCGCGGTCAGGATCAGGCCGATGGGGGAGCTGTCGAGGTGGAGATTCAGCCAGTAGTGTCCCACCAGAAACAGCAGGGAGGTCTGTATCAGTCCCATGAAGCCGCGCGCCAGCAGCTTGCCGACCAGAACCTGCGACCGCGAGACAGGTGTGGTGAGCATGCGGCGCAGGGTGCCCTCCTGGCGCTCTGTCATCAGGGTGTTCGCCACGCCGTTGGCCATGAAAAAAACGAAGTAGACCGCAAATCCCGGAATCAGCGTGTCGCCGGGGCTGGGTTTTACCTCATGCTGCATTTTCGTCTCGGAACTGGTGATGCTGAGATCGACCGGCGGTTTCAGATTGCCTTTGGACATGTTCTGTTCGGCGAACTGCCGATAGCCTGCTGGGACGTGGGCCAGCGCCTCCGTGCGAAGGATCGGAGCGTAGACGCGCTGAGAGGCGGCGAGAATGGTGCCCTGCGCGACTCCCTCCAACTGAGTCTGCGCCGGATCGACCCGGAGCTGCATCTTTACCTGAGGCGCGTTCGGATCGTTCGCCGCCAGGCCCTTGACCGCCGTTTCCAGGCCGGAACTGAAGTCGGCAGGAATCGTCAGGCCGAAGGGCTGGTCTCCGTTCTTTATCTTCTGCTCCAGCGCCGCAGCGCCCTTGGGCTCGATTACGGGCGTCATCCCCAGCTTCTGCATCGACGCGATCAGCTCTGCGCCGCGTGGGCCGCTGTCCATATTGGCGACCAGGATCCTGAGCGGCACCCTTGTCTCTTCTTTGCCCTGCTTGCCGAAAATGACGCCGAAGATGCTCGTCATGATGATCGGCAGTCCGAAGATGAAGATCATTGCGGAACGATCTCGAAAAAGCACGCGCAGGTCTTTGCGGGCGATGGTCATAAACTGCATGATGGCGTTATCCTCTAGTATCGAAACGCTCGGCCATTCCGAGCAGAGTATAGGCAAAACTGTGGGCCGCAATCTCCCGTGTGCGCAGAACCCGCCGCTGCACCCGCCACAGCCCGCGCAGAACCGGAATGGCGATCGGCGGAAGCTTTGTGTGAACCGGTCCCAGGCGTGTCGCCTCCAGATGGTGAAACAGTTCATGGGCTGCAAGCAGATCCCATGCCGTCTGTTTCGCGGCGGCCTCCGGAAGCGCCTGGCCGAGGCGGGCGGCGAGGCGGCTTACTCCCACTCGGTGCAGGCGTATTCTGCGGTACACGGCGTCGTATTCGGCATAGATCTCGCTGCCTGCGATCATATTGCCGCCATCGCAGTCCTCATAGTCCTCAAGGCAGGCACCCAGCTTCTCAACGAGCGGCAGTATCGGCTCTCCGCGATACTGCGCCGCCTCGCGTGCGCCGATCTCCATCGCCGCAGTGACGTAAAATTCGCACTGTTCGGGCGTCAGCAGGGGAAAGAGGCGGTCGCGTTGCAGCTCCTGCCACGCGATTGTCTCGATCTCAAAGGGTTTTTGCATGACGGAGGAGTATACTGGAAGCAGAGCGCCAATCCTTTTTGAGCGGAGGTGGTAACCACTCCATGCACCTGCGACTTTTCCTTTCATGTTACCGCATCGGGCGGCATTTCGCTGCTGCGTGCGGATTTATGGTCCTCTCCTTGCAGCTGTTCGCGCAGGTCATCCCCGCAGCACCTCCGCAAACGGATCCCCAAAATCCGCCGAAACCGGCCAAACCCGTCAAGCCGCTCAAACCTGTCAAACCGCCCACGGTGGATCGGGCACGCGATATTCTCCGCGCCGATCACGCGCAGCTGTTTCGCGGCAGACTGGAGTTTCGCAATGTCGGCGCGAACATTCCCGACCTGTTCGAGCGGTACCTGTCGGCGGACGATGTGGGCGCGGAGAAGATGCTCGCCGACGCGCAGACAGCAGGAGTGCGCTTCGCGCGCTGTTTTGGAACGACCTGGGGGCCGGAACGGTTTGGGCTGTTCGAGACAGACCGCGGCCGCTGGCTTGCCGCCTTCGACCGCATGCTGCTCGCCGCCGACAAGCACGGCATTTCCATCGTGCCGTCGCTGCTGTTCAATATCCGTATGCTCCCGGACTATGTGCAGCGCAAAACGGGCAGGCAGGAGGGAGTCGTCGGCTATCTGACGCCCGGCACCGAATCCAATCGCCTCGCCCTCGCCTACGTCACTGCCATTGTGACGCGCTATCGCAGCGACTCACGGGTACTCTTCTGGGAGGTCGGCAACGAGTACAATCTGGAAGCCGACCTCTCACTCCAGTGGAAAGCCCGCCCCCGGAACGAAGTTCCGACCTCCGATCGGATCCGCGCGTTTCTGGCGCAGATCGGCACGGCCATCAAGCGCATCGACCGCAAACACCTCGTCACCTCTGGCAACAGCGATATGCGGTCGGCCGCCTGGCATCTCTGGGTGGCGATGCGTACGCACAAATCCGCGCGGGATCCGCTCGATTTCCCCATGATCTGGACACAGGACACGTTTGCGCAGTACACCTACATGATGGGCTTTTTCAGCCCGCCGCCGCTCGATCTCGTCAGTGTGCATCAGTATGCGCCGGACCCGCAAAGCCCGGACGCCTCTCCGGTCTCGTGGCTGCTGCCCGATAAGGATCATGCCATCCTGCTCTCCTGGGCAAGAGTCGCAGCGCAGAGCCTCGACAAGCCGCTCTTCGTCGGCGAGTTCGGCGAGACGTTCGTCCGGGACGGCAAAGTGCAGCCTGCGCTCTGGACCCAGGACTTCATGGGGCGCATTCCGCTCGGCACCGCTCCCATTGCGGCAGTCTGGGCGTGGGAGTTCGCGCAGGACGGCAAAATGACCCCCAACACCCTCACCCCGGAGACGACCCCTGGGCTGGTCAGCCTGCTCACGACCACCAACCGCACGATACTCAACGACATCATCGGCGGTTCGCCCATCGTCGCCCCGCCGCCCAAGTAGTCTGCACCTCTGTCGAAGCAGTCTTCCTTCCTGCCGAAAAGTGAAAAGCGAAAACAGCGCAGGAGGGTTGCAGCAGAAAACCGAAACATAGGATTTGTAGGTGCGTCCGCATCGCCGCGACGCGCCCAACGCCTTATGAGGAGGACGAAGAGCCAACTATGGCAGACACAACGACAGACCGCAGAATCCGGGTGGGTATCATCGGATGCGGCGGTATTTCCGAATCGCACCTTCCCAACCTTGCCAAGTTCGAGGATGTGGAGCTGGTCGCCTTCTGCGACGTGGTTGTAGAGCGGGCTCAGAAGAAGTCGGAGAAGTATGGCGGCGGCCCCTTCTACGACGATGCGGCCAAAATGCTGGCCGGAACGCAGTGCGACGCCGCTTACATCATGATCCCCACCTATGCGCATGGCACGCCGGAACGCGCCTGCCTCGCTGCCGGCATCCCCTTCCTCGTGGAAAAACCGCTGGGGCTCGACCCGGACGATCTGCGCAGACTGGCGAAAGAGGTGGAGGCCAGCGGCCTGATCACCGCCGCAGGCTTCATGAACCGCTACCGCAAGTCGGTCGGCCGCGTCAAAGACCTGCTCAAAAACGATCCGGCCATTCTGCTGGACGGCGCCTGGATCGGCGGCCCGCCGCTGATGCGCGATGGCGATTACTTCGCCAACAACCCGATCGGTCAGTGGTGGCCGGTGAAAGAGAAGAGCGGCGGTCAGTTCGTCGAGCAGGTCATCCACACCGTCGATCTGGCGCGCTATCTGGCGGGCGATGTCTTGGAGGTTTCCGCCTTTGCCGCCAACGGCTTCAACAAGAAACTGCCCAACCTCGTCCAGAACTACACCAACGACGATGCGATGGTCGTCTCGATGAAGTTCGAGAGCGGGGGCATCGGCAACATCATGGCCTCCTGCTCCAGCGGAGCGGGCGGCGGCGTGTTCCTGAACGTCTGGGCGTCGAGCCACACCGCGAAGTTCACCGACTGGGGCCATCATCTGCTGCTGCACCGCAGCGGTGAGCCTGGCGTGGAAGAGATCCGTGGTGAAGCGAACGTAGCGGCCGGCGACACGATCTTCACGCTGGAAGATCGCGCCTTCATCGACGCCGTCAAGAGCGGCGACCGCTCCGGTATTCGCTCTTCCCATGCCGACGGCGCGAAAACCACCCTCGTCACCCTCGCGGCCAACGAGAGCCTCGTCACCGGGCAGCCCGTCAAAGTCCAGTACTGAGGCGTTTTCCACAAGGGCAGAAACAGGTGCCTTCGCGCTTTATCGGGTTAGATAAAGCGCGGAGGCGCTGCAGGCAGAATAAAGGATGAAAACGACGATGACGACGCCCGGTCCGACGATTGCCGATGTTCCGGTGACGCCACGGGAAGAGTATTTTTTCGATCTCAACGGGTTCCTGGTCCTGAAAAATGTTCTGACCAAAAGCCATGTCGCGGAGATGAATGCCATTCTGACAGGAATCGCGCAGCTCGATCCGCCATTGGGAGCGGGCGAATGGTACGGAGGCGTGCATACGCACAGTTATGGGGGTGCGGAGGGAATCAATCTGCAGCAGATATACGAGGCGGGCGAGCCTTTCGAGCGTCTGATCGACTATCCGGGCTGGTTCGCCAAGGTCAAGCATTTTGTCGGGGGAGAAAACACGTTCGACTGGCATCATGGCCCGCTGTTCATCGATGAAAATTTCGCCAATCTGCGTGGGCCGGGCGAGGCCATCGGTCTGCACTCCGGCGGTTACGAGGGGGTCCAGCGCAACCAGTATCGCTATCGAAACGGGCGCTTCCATTGCGGACAGGTCAATATTCTGATGGCGCTGACCGACATCGGCCCCGGCGACGGCGCGACGATGGTCATTCCCGCCAGCCACAAATCGAATTTCGTGCATCCGGATGTCGCGAAGCACAGCATGAAGGCAGGGGAAGTGCGTTCCGTGGACGATGTGGAGGGGGCGATTGAGGTACACCTGGAGGCGGGCGATGCGCTGCTGTTCGTGGATGCGATCAGCCACGGCTCCGCACGGCGCGTCAATCCGGGCGAACGGCGCATTGTGGTGTATCGCTATGGGCCGTCGTGGGGCAGTTTCCGGCATCCGTATACAGCCTCAGAGGAGCTTCAGGCGCGATTGACACCCCGGCAGCGAAAAGTCGTCTGCCCCCAGCCGCCCATCCCACGCGAACCGAACCGTATTCCCGGCATGTCGAACCCCAGTACCGTATAGACCGCTGTTCGACAGCTGCAGTGAACTGTTTCCGGCGACATTCTGCCTTGCGGACTGGATGTCAGCGGATACGAGAGATGGAGAGGAGGCAAAGAATGCCTAGTGTGCAGGAGGAGGCGCTGCTGACGGATGAGCAGATGCGCCGTTTTATTACAGATGGCTATCTGATTTTGAACGCGCAGGTGGCCGAAGAGATTCACCGAACCATCTACGACCGGCTGCAGTGGCTGACGCACCAGGAGAGCAATCCCGGCAACAACGTGCTGCCCGCCGTGCCGGAGATGCAGATCGTGCTGGACAGCCCCATTGTGCGGGGCGCACTGACGAGTGTGCTGGGTCGCGGCTATGTGCTGCATCCGCACCGCTTCGCGCACAACAACGAGCCGGGAGGCGAGATCACGGCGGAGGGTGCGAAAACCGGCAAAGGCTCCGCGAGTTTCGTCGGCTGGCATCAGGACGACCACAGTCCGCTCTCGCGCCCGCGTCATCATTTCCCGCGCTATGCCATGATCCTCTACTATCCGCAGGACACCCCCAGCGCGATGGGGCCGACCCAGCTGATTCCCGCCACGCATCTGTTCCGCTCCTATACCGCCGCCGATCGTGAGCGCGGCAGGCAGGGCAGCGGCCCGGCCGGAACCTGCATTCTGGTCCATTTCGACATGGTGCATGGCGGGTCGTTCAACGCCTCCGACAAAACGCGGCACATGGTGAAGTTCGTCTTCGCTCGCGTCGAGGAGCCGTCCGCACCGGCCTGGGACTGCCGGGAATCGGAGTGGCGCGCCCCTGCAAGCCACGAGGCGCCTGCCGAAGCCGAGGCCGTCTGGCGCAGGCAGTGGGACTGGCTCAGCGGGCGCACTGTCAGCCCGGCCTCAGCGCCGACAGGGACGAACTGCGCCGGGATTCCGGATCTGATGGCGGCAATGGAGGGCGGCGATCCGGCACGGCAGAACGCCCTCTATACGCTGGCGGCAATAGGCGCAGCAGCGGTCGAACCGCTGGCTGCCGATCTCCGCAGACGCACCGAAGACGGCTGGAACGAAGGTGCAGTCGTCATGGAGAACAGCGCCTACGCCTTAGGTGCGCTCGGTGTACCCGCCGTTCCCGCTCTCATCGGCCTCTTGGACAGCCCGAGCGAATGGGTGCAGATCAACGCCCTGTTCGCTCTTGGTGAGATCGGCTCCGCAGCGCGGGCCGCTGCTCTCCCTGTCCTGCACAAACTGCGGCATTCCGCGCATCCGGTGGTGCGAACGGCGCTTGACACCCTTGGACAGATCGGCGTACTGCTGGAGGAGGCTCTGCCGGAGTTTCGTCGCCTCCTGCTGACGGAGGATCCGGCCTGGCGGAAGCCCCTGCGCCGCGCCTGGACCGGGCAGGATCAGGTCCGCACCAACGCCATGATGGCGCTGCTGCGTCTGAACCCGCAGTCGGAGGAGTGGATCGAGCTGATTATTGCGGCGCTGCCGGACCCCTGCGGCTATGTGGGCGGCTTCGGTGTCGAGATTCTGCGGCGGCAGAGCACGCCGCGCGCCCTCCATGCCGCGCTCGACTATCTCTGCACACACCGCTGGGACAGCACTCTCAGGAAAGGCGTCCGTACATTCTAACGCCTCTCTGCTGCCATATCGCTGGCCGGAAGATGTCTGACGCAGGCGGAAGAGAACAGCGAGCGGACCCCGAAGCTGCCGTACAGGGTACGATTGCTTCGGGGTCCGTTCTGTTTCTGGGTCCGCCCTGCGCGTGGGACTATTTGGGAATCAGCGCGGCGCGGATCTCGGCAAGGCGCTTATGGGCTATGTCGAGCTCCTGGTATGCCTGCGCCGACGCGTCCTGCATCTGCTGCTTAGCGCCGGAATCGTTCTTGTTTTTGTTCAGGTAGCTGCGGAACAGCGTGACGCTCTGAATCAGCAGAGTCGCGGCCTGCTCGTAGTGTACCTGCGTGGCATCCTGCCCCACGGCGGAGGGCACTTTGTCGAGATAGGCGCTGATGGCATCCGTGCGGACCTGAATGTCCGAGAGCGCCCGCAGCGTCTCGTTCCCGTCCTGTTTGCCTTTGTTCAGGGCGATGAAGTTGCCGGAAATCTCTTCCAGCAGCTCCCGCAGACGGGATTCCGTAATCTGCATCAGAGTGCCGTAGTCCTCCTGATACGCGGCCTTATCGCTGGGGGGGGTGAGTTCTCGGGCTTTCCCGATCTCCTCCAGGCTGGCGGCATACTGGGCGGGATCGGAGGCGGAGCGCAGCAGCATCACCCTTGCCAGGCGGCGGTGGGGCAGGGGGCTGCGGGGATCGGCCTTCTGCGCGGCCGCGTAGGATTCCAGTGCATCGGCATACTGATTGTCGAGCATCAAGGCATCACCGAGCGCGATACGCGCCTGAATATCTGCGGCGTTCAGGCGGACGGCGTCACGAAATGCCTTTTCCGCCCCCGGCACATCGCCTTTGGTCATCAGAGTGTCGCCATAGGCACGGTAGAGACTGCCGTCGTTCGGGGCGATCCGGAGCGCGCGATCGATCTCGGCCAGGGCCGTATCGGGCATCCTGCGCTCCTGATAAGCCTGGATCAGTTTATGACGGAGGGGAACGTCCCGTGGGCGTTCGTTCACGGCGTAGCGCAGCAGCGTGATCGTGTTGGCGAGGTCACGATTATCGTGATAGTGATCCGCCAGCGTTTCGTAGTTCGGATGGGAGACTGTCTGTGCCGTAGGCACATCGGCGCGGCCCGTTCCTCCGTCTGGAATGTTCGCGCCATTGGCGGGCGGCGGACTGTTCCGCTCCGCCCGCAAATCTTCGCTGCTCCCAGCGCCCTTTATCGGTTTGTCGGCTTTGACGGTGCGTGTTTTGGGCTCCTTGATCCTGGGTTCTTTGGGAGCGGTCGGCTGCACGCCGACAGGAGCCACGGGGGTCTCGACGGGTGGGGCCACAGAGGCTTCGATCTTCTCCGGTTTGTCCGGCGAAGGGGGCAGTACACTCTGTATCGCCTTGGTCGGCTTCGCGTTGTGAGCCTGATCTGCTTTGCCGGGCTTCTTCGCTGCTGTTTCCGATGCCGCTTCCACCGATTTCAGGTTGAGGTCAGCGGCCATATGCGAAGGGATTTCGAGGCGGACTGCCAGTGCATCCACCGAAAACGCGATGATCTCTTTCGTATTCAGATGGCGCTTCCCGACCAGGAAGGGGGTCGTCGCCTCATTGGTCATCCCGAGCTGCCAGGTGTCCTGGCCGACATTCTGGTGCAGCTGGGATTCCATTTTCAGGCCGGTCTTGTCGAAAGTCGGGGCCAGAAACAGTATCGTCCGAATCCCCAGTGCGAGAGCCAGATGACGCATTCCTTCCGGCTGCAGCGGCTCGTTCAGGTCGATGGACGAGATGGAATGAGTCAGCAGCAGGCGTGTGATACGGCTATTCGTCGGACTGTAGACCGTGACCTGATAGCGGCCGGAACTGCGCAGAAGACCGATCACGGCATCCTGCAGGGCAAAGCGCATCGCTTCGTCATGGGCGGATGCCTTGGCTTCACGGCGGGTAACCAGCAGCAGCTGCGGCATCTCTTCCTGAACAGGCGTTCGGGCCGCACCGCTCCCGGCGGCCGGAGACTGTGCCGCTGTCGGGACAGCCAGGAGCGGCAGGGCCAGCAGGGTCAGGCAGGCTGGCAGCGCCGCGTGAATGGGAAACCGCCCGGCAGTTACTCGGCGTTGCATAGTTTTATTCCGTTCTCACAGACTTTGATGCCGACGCGGGCGAGATCCTCCTGCTGATGGGCGCTCTCCAGTTTCTGATATTCGGCGATCGCGCTATGGAAGTTGGCGATTGCGCTCTCTTTATTTTTGATGCGCTGAAAGCAGATGCCCATCTGCTGATAGACATAGCCGGTCGAACTGCCTGCCCCCCCCAGCGCCCGCCGATAGATTTTGATCGCCGAGTCGTAATCGGAATTTTTGAACTTATCGCTGGCGATTGCGATCTGGCTCTGCGCTTCCGTACTGGGAGCGGCAGTGCCGCCGCCTGCGCTGCCACTGTCGGTGGGCTTATGAACGGAGATCCTGGGCGGAATGACGGCGACTTTTTCAGGCGCGCCGCCCTTCAAGGCCGCTGCGCCTTTGTGAGAAGCAGGGTTATTGCTGCTGGAAGGCGTCGTGCCGCTGCCGGAGGCGGCTGTATCGGCGCTGTCTCCGGGCGGACGAATCACGATGTTGTACGGCGTCTCGCTGCCATCCAGGTGGGTCCGCTCGTCCCCATTGTCGTTTACCGGCTGCGTATGCAGGTTCGCCAGATTCGGCAGTCCGCCGCCGTTTCGGGAAGATGCCACGGGGGGCGCGTCGTGGATAATGATCGGACGCGGCGGCGTGATATAGACGTTGGGCGGAGGATAACTCTGGGAGCCGTACGTGGTGTTTGCCGGCAGGCCGGAAACTCCGGGACCGGCATTGGCGGCGATGGCCGCATTAGGACTGACACTGTTCGCCTGAACCGAGGAGCCGGGATCGACGCTGGCTCCGCTGCTGGAGTTCAGCGCTGACGGTGCGCTGCTGGAAGCGTCCCGCCCGGTGTTATGCACGTTTGCGGCGCCGGACCGAGTGCTGTTTTTGTCCTGATGGGCGAAGAACTGGAGCGCGAGCAGTCCGCCTATCACCATCAAGGCGCCGGCGGTCCCTGCAATCCCCAGTATCTGACGGCCGTTAGGGCTCGGCAGAGTGCGGTTCGGCATGACGATATGCGGTTCGGTGCGGGGATGGAGCGGCGCGGGCAGGCCGTCTCCCCGCAGCTCGTCCAGTTTGACGCGGTCGGCGATGCTGCCGGGATTCAGCTGCAGAACGCGCTCGTACTCGTGAATGGCGGCGGCGTGATTGCCGGTCTGCTCCTGAATCTGCCCGAGCAGCGAATGGACCGACGTGCTCTCCGGGTTGAGGCGGAGCGCCTCTTCGCAGAGGCGCACGGCGGCAGAGAGTTCGCCGGACTTGCGGAGCCGGTAGGCCCGCTCCAGCAGGGCGCTGACCTGCTCTTCCAGAGGAAGCGCCCGATCGAACGCCTCTTCACTGATCCGGGGGGCGCCTGCGCGGTCGAGTTTGTGACCGCACTGCTTACAGAAATTGCTGATTTCGGCGTTTCGGCTGCCACACGCTGTACAGAACATAAGTTTTCACCTTTAGTCGTCAGGTAAGGAGAGTGCGGCCTGCCTCCGCGCAGATGCTGGAGAACAGGAACTGCGGGCAGGCAAAACTCTCTGGAGGGGCGCACCGCAGCGGGGCGGAAATTGGGAACTGTCCACATTATAAACCGTTCCGGACGTTTTTTGCAAGTGTTTCCGCGCCACGCTTTACGAATGGCGCAAAGGGATTGCTTCCACGCCATCTTAGTGGTATAATGTCCGCAGTGTGCTCGTTGACACATCACTCCCCCTTTTCCGGCAATTTTCGACCCCGCCGCGTATGGGCCCCCGACCTGTACGCATGCGGCGGTCACTCTGGATGCAGAGCCTCGATACGACCCAGGCCAGTTCAGGAGCCGAGGGAACCCTGTGTCGAGGCGGAGTGGACTCTATGCCCGGACTGTATCATCGTCACGTTTTCTTCTGTCTTGCGCTCCTCGCGCTGAAACCTGTTGCCGCGTCGGCTGCCCCTGCGGACGGCGACTCGCTCTGGGATCTTTTGGCCCGCACCGATCACACCGCGCTCGAAGCATCGAAACAGGGCACTCAACCTTTCGACGCGACTCAGAACGCGCGGCGTTCGCTCGGCCCTGTGCCCGGCTTTACTCTCCCACTGAATCAAGAAGCCGAAAACGACCGGATTTTCGATCGGCCCAAACGCAAAAAGAGCGGTATGTTCGGCGGCATCGGCGACTGGTGGTCCCGCATGGAGCAGAAGACCGGAAGCCGCGTGACGGCCAGCGGTCATCAGACGCTCTCCTTTCGCTACGACAGCGTCAGCGGCAGTCAATCGTCTTATCAGGACTCGCAGTACTACGGTCAGGGGTCCAATGGAATCTACAACGATACCCAGCTCGATGTGGACGCCACACTCTTCAACGCCCTGCACTACCATACCCAGATCAGCAACAGCCCCTACCGCAGCGCCACCGACAACCGCGTCAAGCTGGACTACGCCACCAAAAAGGTGCGTGTGGAGTATGGCGATTTCAATCCGAGCCTGAACGGAAACTCCCTGGTCGACTTCAACCGCGCGCTGCACGGCGTTCAGATCACCGATCACTGGACTCCCGGCTTGAAATCGACCCTGCTCTACTCTAAAACCACCGCTCAGACCCGCACCATCACCATCAACGGCAACGGATCGACCGGCCCTTACTATGTCTATGCCGGACAGATCGTGGACGGCAGCGCGCATGTGCGCGTCGACAACAAAGACCTGGTGCAGGGGGTGGATAAAGACTACACGCTCGATCTCTATACCGGGCAGCTCAACTTCACGCACGGGAACGTCATCCTGCCAAGCTCCTCGATCGCCGTCTCGTTCGAGGCGCTCGACTACAGCGCCTCGAAGGGCACCATCTCCGGACTGCGCACCGAACTCATCTCCGGCCCCGGCACCGTGTTCGGCCTCACTTACCTGACGCAGACCTCGCCGCTCGGCGGCGCACCGCAGATGCGCACCGAGCCCTATCAAGGGAACAATGCGGCGAACTCCTTCTA
>JAYTGR010000518.1:0-12266 GCA_043733205.1 Chthonomonadaceae bacterium | reverse complement strand
CATGCACGAGGCCAAGGGCTCCGCAGCCGATCATACCGAAGCGCAGCAGGGAAGGGGACTGAGTCATAGCGGTTCTGGTCTCCATTGGCGCATTTTTGCCGCTGCCGTCTCCAGAGCGAGACGCACGGGCGCAGGATCGAAATTCGGAAAACAGTGTTCCCAATGCGTTCCACGGCGGCAGTCGTACTGCGCTTCGCCGCCGATCAGGGTGAAGAGAACGTCGCTGGCTCGCGCGGCATAGACGAGGGCATTGTAAGGGTGGTAAGCGGGAACGCTGTGGAGGCCGTCGAGGCCAACTACGCACAGGTCTGCACGCTTCCCAGGTTTAAGCGTGCCGATCTCCGCGCCCATGCCGAGGGCGTCTGCACCCCCGATCGTCGCCATTTTTACGGCGGCCTCCGCTGTCAGGGCTTCGATGCGCCGCCGCGCACCGCGCTGCAGCAGCACTGCAGATCGCATCTCCTCGAACATATCCATGGTGTTGTTGCTGGCCACGCTGTCGGAGCCGAGGCCGACCCGGACGCCGAGTTCAGGATCCTCCGAGATTACCGGAGCGGGAAGATCGAAGAGGATGTCCAGCGGCGCGACTCCGTTGCCGAGTTTCGCATTCGATTTGGGGCAGTGCGCCCACGCCGCGCCGGTCTGCCGCATCCGAACCCGGTCCTCCGCCGAAACCTGAACGCCGTGAACGAGCAGAGTGTGCGGCGAGAGAATTCCCTGCTCCTTCAGATACTCCACGACGCTCAGACCAGGCGCCTGCCATTCGATCTTACGCCGCTGGAACATCTCCGCAATGGGGCCCGTTCCCGAACGAAATAATGTCGCTTCCGCCGTCGATTCCGCCGCGTGAATACAGACCGCCAGCGCGTTCGCCTCTGCGTATCGGCCCAGCGCCCGCATCAGCTCCGGCCGCACGGTGTACGGCGCGTGCGGAGAGATTCCCACGGAGAGCAGCGTTCCCGGCGTCTGCGACCGATGCCGCTCCAGTTTCGCCTCCAACTCCGCGACGATCTCGACAATGGTCTGGCGCTCGTCGATGCCGAAAACCTCCTGATAGACGATCCCGCTCAGCCCCAGCTGCTTGGCTCCGATAAGAGCCGCGCCGCTGTCGGTGCAGTCGCCGATCGTCGTGACGCCCCCGGCCACAGCCTCCGCCGCACCCCAAGTCGCCGAGGCGATCCAGTCTTCCGGTGTCAGGACCGCCTTCCGGGCCGTCAGTTCCCGTATCCAGGGAAAAAAAGGAATGTCTTCGAGCAGGCCGCGCATGACCGTGTAGTCCAGGTGCGTGTGTACGTTGACCAGGCCGGGCATCAGGATGGCGTTCCCAAAATCCTCGGCATTCCCTGGCTGGCGCGCATCTGCCTGCCGCACCGCGACGATCCGATCCCCTTCGACAACGACCTCGCCGTTCTCGATAGGCGCGCTGGAAATCGGCAGTACCCAGCGTGCGCGCAATGTTCGTGTAGCCTGCATCATACTTTGACAGTTCGCCGCCAGGCAGCGCCGATTCCTGCCTAAACCTTGAAATCGGTTGTGATTCCTGATTATGAAATCTGTTCAGGTCTTCGCTGCCTTGGCCTTTCTACGGCAATTCAATCCCGTGAATACATTTTGAAATCGAATCCCTGCATTCAGGAATTGTCCCGCTCACTGTCGAATAGAAAGGCAGTTCTGGAAATCGTGCAGTTCACTGCTTCATTTAAAAGGAGTCTCATGTCCCTGTCAGCTGTCATAAATGTGCTGTTGGTCCTGCTTACTTCGGTCGTTGTGCTGCCTGCCAAAGCTCAGACGGTGCTGTCGCCTGAGACGAAGCCGAAGGTCTGGGAATATGCCGAATATCGGATCGTGCCGGTGCGGGTACACCTGCTGCGGGATACGGTGACCACAGCAGCGGGGACGACCCTGACCACCGATGACATCACCCGTATTTTTAAGAAGGCGAACGGGATCTGGCATGCGGCCGGAGTGGAGCTGCGCGTCGAGTCGATTGTCAGTGAGAAGCCTGCTGGTCTGGGGGAGAACGAACATAAGGCGGAGCTGCCGATCGAAGCTCTGCCGGCGCTGCGCCCTGCGGACACACACCCGGAGGGGATGTTCCACGTCTACTATATGGGAGCCATGCCGCCGAACGGGATCTTCATGGGCCGGAATGGAATCTTCGTCAAGGAGACGGCGAAACTGCGGGATGTGCCGGGAGGGATCGACGAACCCCTGCCGCGTGTCTCCGCGCACGAACTCGGGCATGCGATGGGGCTGCCGCACCGCCAAGACAGAACCAACCTCATGGCCTCTGGCACGACCGGAACCAGTCTGAATGAGGCCGAAATCGAAATCGTCCGTCAGACACTGAGCCGAACGAAATGGGTGGAAACACCAGAATTCTCTCTCAATGCGGCGGACACGCTGTTGGCTGCCGGCAGCAGAGAGGAGGCGCTTTCGCGCTATCACGCACTGCTGGATCTGCCCGGCGACGCAAAGACCAAAGCGGGGATCCGAGCGAAAATGGGGCCTGCGGTGAGGATCGGCGCAGACGGAGTGAGAGGACACAGTATTGGGAGCAAATCCAATGAAAAGCCCTGATAGACTGCAAGTCCGAAAAGGTTTTGCCATTCGGGATGTTCTGATCGGCAGCCTGATCGTTGGGATCGGACTGCTGTTTGTCGAGACGCATCTGCATGTCAATCAGGCGACATGGCGTGGAGCCCTGTGTCAGAGCAATGCCCGACAGGTCGGCGTGGCGCTCTTCATGTACGCTGCGGATTACGACGGCAGACTGCCGGCTGCGGCCGGCAGTTTCGCGGGCATCGTCACCAGCACCCGGCCTTACCTGCGCGATGACACACGCTTCTACTGTCCGGAAACAGATACTGCGTCTGGGAACCGCAGGCTCGGCTTTCGAACGCCGCCGCTCTATGCCGGCCTGCCCATCGCAGCGGGCTGGCCCGATCCCTACCTGGCGGGGCGGGCGGCGGAACCGGAACGGACCATCCTGCTGTTCGAATCGGATACGGACCAGGGCGCGAACATTGCTCCCTCTTACCGGCATAACGGCGGCGCGGTCTGTCTGCTTTTCACAGGCCAGACTTCCTGGGTGCAGGGACTTCAGCCGTCCAAATAGCCGTACCAATCGGGCATTGTGGAATCTCCTGGGAAAGGACTGTTTTTCTCCTTTGTCGTTTTGCCCACCGCCGTCGCTAAAAACAGTCGTACTTGCATTTCCGCAGAACGGAAGGTATACTTAATACAGAGGTTGTGAAAAAATACACAAACCGCCCGACGAGGCCGCCGTGGTTGACGACCCCTGTCCGTGGAGGGTGGGAGGTACCGCAATGGCAGTGCTGCAGAGAGAGTTAATCGCTTCGAACGTGAGCCGCGCCGAACGTTATGTCGGACGGGATCTCATGGACATCTACACGAAAGTCATGGCGCAGGAGCGGCTCTCCTACGACGATGGCGTTCGCCTCTACAAGACCCCCGATCTGTCCGCAGTCGGCTACATGGCCAACATCGTGCGGGAACGTCTGCACGACGACCGCGCCTACTACGTGCGCAATCAGCATATCAACTACACGAATGTCTGCAACAAGGGCTGTAAGTTCTGCTCCTTCTATGCGAAAAAGGGCGGCCCTGCTCCCTATGAGATGGACATGGCGGCGGTGCGCAATCGGCTCCGCGAGCATCTGGATGTGCCGATCACAGAGGTTCACATGGTCGGCGGCATCGATCCACGCCTGCCGTACCAGTACTATCTCGATCTGCTCCGCACCGTGAAGGAGACGCGGCCCGGCGTCCACATCAAGGCGTTTACCGCCGTGGAGCTGGTTCAGATCCAGGAGGTCGCCGGCAAGCCGCTCGAAGACGTGCTGCGCGAACTGATGGCCGCAGGGCTGGACTCTCTGCCGGGCGGCGGCATCGAGATCCTCTCCGATCGTGTGCATCAGGAGCTGTTCGAGCGCAAACTCGATGGCGAAGAGTGGATGAACGTCTCTCGCGTTGCCGCCAAGGTCGGCCTGACGCAGTATGCGACCATGCTCTACGGCCATATAGAGACGCTGGAAGAGCGCACCGATCATCTCGTCAAGATTCGGGAACTGCAGGACGAAACCAAACATTTCGTGACCATGACACCGCTCTCCTTCCACCCCGAAAATACCGAACTCGAACATATTCCGCATCCTACGGGCTACGACGACCTGCGCAATCTCGCCATCGCGCGGCTGATGCTCGATAACTTCGCCCACATCAAGTCGTTTTGGATCATGAACACTCCGCAGATCACCCAGCTCAGCCTCTGGTACGGAGCGGACGACATGGACGGTACGGTCCACGAATACGAGATCACCTACAAAGACGGCGACCATGGCAATAAGAAGCAGCAGCTGACACGCAGACAGATGATCCGCCTGATCGAAGAGGCAGGACGTGTGCCTGTCGAGCGCGACAGCCTCTATCACGAAGTCGCTTCGCGTCAGGAAGAGGCCGATACGAATCTGTCCGGATTTATTCCCCTGACCGCCGTAAACTGAGGAGTTCGAATGAAGCGACCGCAGGCCTTACGTCGGGGAGATACGGTCGGGATCGTGGCGCCCGCCAGTCCCGTGCCGCGCGAGGAGCTGGAGAAGGGCGTCGCCCTGCTGGAAGCACGGGGATATCGTGTGGCGGTGGGACAGAACGTGCTGGCCCGCCATCCATCCAACGACTATCTGGCCGGTACGGACGCGCAGCGCGCGGCCGATCTAAATGAGATGCTGACGCGCGAAGATATTCAGGCCGTGTTTTGCGCCCGAGGCGGCTACGGAGCGATGCGCCTGTTCGACCTGATCGCGTGGGATCGTATCGCGCCGCACCCGAAAATCTTCGTGGGGTACAGCGACATCACCAGCCTGCATACGGCTCTGGCGCAGCGCTGCGGCTGGGTGACGTTTCATGGTCCTATGATTGCGGCCATATCGAAGCTGAAGGCGAAAGCGGCAGAGGTCTATTGGCAGCTCCTGGAAAACCCGCAGGCGTGTGGAACCCTGCCTGCCGCTCCAGAAAGCATGACGACCATTTCTGGAGGTCAGGCCGAAGGCGAACTGACGGGGGGCTGCCTTTGTCTGCTGTCGCGAGCGTGCGGCAGTGCGTATACACCCGACTTCCGAAACAAAATCGTCCTGATCGAGGATGTCGGTGAACCGGTCTATCGCGCCGACCGCGACCTGATGCAGCTCAAAAATGCAGGCCTGCTGGATCAGGCTGCCGGATTCGTCATCGGTAACATCACTGGCTGGCAGAAGCAGGAGGCGGATCCGCCTGGCAACACTCCGCGAACCCTATGGCAGGACTATTTCGGCGCTCTTGGGAAGCCCGTTCTCGCCGATTTTCCGTTTGGGCATGAAATCGACCCTCTCATGATCCCTCTCGGGGTGCGCGCCCGCCTCGATGCCGACGCCCGGACGCTCACTCTCCTCGACCCTGCGACAGCGTAAGACTTGGATCGGCCACCGCGTGTGAAAGAGCGGAACCTTCCCTACTCTTCGCCCGTCTTACAGGAGCAGGATAGCTGCTGTGAGAGTTCGTTCCTCCGAAGATGTGCGGGAACGAAGCGGGCTTACAGCGGAGAAAAAGGAAAATTCGATGTTTACCAAATCCATAAATAACAGTTTCAGTCTGCTTGGTGTCGCCGCTGTGGTCGCCTTTGGGGGAGCAGGGGTTCAGGCACAGACCCGAACCGTCGCGCTCAGCCCCGGCACTGTCGTGGCCGCACATCTGCAGGACTCCCTGTCTTCGAACGAATCGAATAAGGGTGACCGTTTCGTCGCGACCGTCGACGACAACAACAGCAGCAACGACTGGAACTCCAATGCCCTGCCCGCCGGTTCGCAGATCAAGGGGTTTGTGCGTTCAGTGATGCCGAAGAAAGACAACAAGCCCGGTGTGCTCGATCTCGCCTTCGACCGTGTCATTCTGCCGGACGGCCGCTCATTCAGTATTCAGGGTTCGCTGATATCTCTCGACAAGAAGAGTGTCAAGAAGGATAAGAATGGCCGACTGATCGCCAGTAAAGGTCATACTACGAACCGCTTGACGTATGTCGGATACGGCGCAGGTGCCGGTGCGCTTGTCGGCCTGATCACCAGCCGCAAGCATCTGTTCGAAGACACTATTCTCGGCGCAGGCGCAGGCTATCTGTTCGGCGCGCTCGAGAAGGGCAAAAGCCCCAGCGATGTGAAACTCAAGTCCGGCACCGAAATGGGTATTCGCCTCGACAATCGCCTGTCCTATACTCGTAACTAACGGCTCAGGCAAACGTTAAAAAACCACCCTGTCCTCCCATAAATGGGAGGACAGGGTGGTTTTGCTTTTGGAGCGAGTGCTGTCGGACGAGTGTACAGCATTCCTGTATGTGGTCCCTTGGGTGCGTTCTAACTGGTTGGGGGAGAGGTGCTGCTCACCTTCGGCATCATGTCTACCGCGATTCCTCTGACCGCACTGAAGTAGAGATTGATTCCCTTTTGTGAAATCAGGGATCCCGCGATGGCCATGATAAACATCACTGCAATTTTCAATATGAGCCAGCCGAACTGGGTTGCGACCTTCATCGCCGAAGGGTCAAGCTTGGGGTTGCCCGTAAATACCAGACCCAGTGCCTGCTGCGAATTGGAACTGAAGAGGCCATAAGCCTCGTGAAACACGAAGCCAAGCAGGCCGACACCGATGAGAAAGGTGATGGCACCCAGGACACGTCCGGTGACATCGCCGCGATAGCCGGAACTCATAGAGCAGGCTCCTTTATAGTCGGGATTGCTATAGGAACAGGGCAGACGGCTGCACAGCCTCTACTCTGTCATCATATCAGAAATACAGAGGCTTGGCAAGCAGGCGGCGGTACTACGGTCTTCCCAGCGCCATCGCTGCCGTCATGAGCGAATGCACCAGGCCCGGCGCGATGCCGAACAGCACCGAGAAGGAAGCGGTGATGGCGACGGCCACGAATACGCCGCCTGTCGCCCTGGCGCGCACCGGTTCGATTCGCGAATCCGGCTCGACAAAACACATCACTGCCGCGATGCGCAGATAGTACGCGATCGAGATGACACTTGCCAGCGCCATGGTGATCGCAAGCCAGGTCTGTCCGGCCTGCAGGGAGGCGTAGAACAGGAACCACTTGCCCATGAAGCCCATCGTGCCCGGAATACCGCCCAGAGAGCAGAGAAAGATGAGCATGGTATAGGCCGCAGGCGGATCGTTGTACCACAGCCCCTTCAGATCGGTGATCGTCTGATAGTCTTTCCCACGATTGGAAAGCCAGACGAGAACGCCGAAGGATCCCAGAGTCATCAGCGCGTAGGCCAGCAGATAGAATATTGCCCCGCCCATCGCCGCGTCGTGCGCGGCACGCATGGTCGCGGCTGAACCGTGTGGGCTCGCGCCCAGCGCCGCGACGGCTGCCATGAGATAGCCGGCGTGTGCAATGGACGAATAGGCTAACATACGTTTCACATTGTCCTGTGTGACAGCAAGAATATTGCCGGTGAACATTGTGAGAACCGCGATAATCTGAATGCCGACGAGCCAGTAGGGAGCGATAGGACCAAGGGCGTTGAAGACGCGCAGAATCGCCGCGAACGCGCCGATTTTGGCCGCTGCCGCCATGAACGCAGTTACGGAAGTCGGCGCACCCTGATAGACGTCCGGCGTCCACATATGGAAGGGCACCAGCCCTGCCTTGAACGCAAGGCCGACCATCAGCAGGCCGATTCCGATCAGCAGCATCACAGGCGGCGCGGTCATCGCGCCAAGATGGACCGCGAGCGTTGTCAGGTTGGTCGTGCCGGCCGCAACCGTGCCCGACGAGCCGCCTGCGACCGCGCCTGCCGATCCACCGTAGATCAGCGCGATGCCGTAGAGCAGAAAGCCCGCAGCGAACGCGCCGAGGAGAAAATATTTGAGCGCGGCCTCTTCGCTGCGTTCCTCGGTGCGCGCAAAGCCTGTCAGGACATAGAGCGCGACCGAAAGAATCTCCACTGCGATGAACAGCACGATCAGATCGTTGGCAGCCGCCATCAGCATTGCACCGGAGGTCGAAAACAGCACCAGGGCGTAGTACTCGGCATGATGCAGGTCACGATTCTGCAGGTAGGTCATGGCGATCAGGATCGCCAGGCCTGCGACGACAATGAGAATGAGACTGCATGCCTGCGAGAACGGATCGGCTGCGATGGCTCCGTTGAATGCGAAGCCCGTGCCGCCTTCCGTCAGTGCGGTCAGTGCGGACAGACCGGCGAAGCAGACGCCGGTGAGCGCCACGGAGGCGCTGAAGAGTTTCGATCGACGCCAGAAACCGAAGCAGGCGTCGCCCACGAGCACGATCATTCCCGTAACCAGGATAATCAAGAGCGGCAGAATCGAATGGATGCTGGATGAGTTGGTCATATCAGGCGTGAACCTCCGTGGGGTTCAGGAGGCGGGGAACGAACACCTCGCGCTGAGGCAGACGATCGGGCGTGTTCGGAAACAGCAGGCGTTGCATGAGCGGCGTTATTTGGAAAGAGTTCGGTGACGCTTTGCCTCCGGTTTTGGGCGGCGGGGGAGCAGACTGCCCCGCCGCGCCGGCTGCTCCCGAAGAGCGGGGCGGACCTGACGGCGCGCTGCCGGGCTTCGGGACGTAAGGCCTTCGAGGCCGGACGGGAGGAGCGATGCCGCCTTTGCGTCCCTCTCCCGTATCGTGCAGGGCGCTCTCCCTGGCATTCCCCTCCAGAATGGCCGTGACCGGCTGCGTATTCGCATCGTTGGCTCCTGGATCCGCGGAGATCAGGCTCTCGGTGCCAGCAGGGATCAGGGTGTTGACCGCCGTCTCCATCCGCTGTGTCCAGAAGTGGCTGCCGAGGCCGAACCAGAAGATGATCCCTGCCAGCGGCAGGAGCACCGCCCACTCCGTTCGCGTGAGATCCGGGAAGCGGCGCAGTTCCGGCTTTTTCGCCACGCCGAGCATAAGACGCTGGTACCACCAGAGCAGATAGACTGCCGAGAGGATCATCCCGGTTCCGGCCAGCGCCGTCGGCCAGTAGCCGCCGAACTGGTTGGTGGTCGCGGAGATCCAGCTTCCCAGCAGAATGGGGAACTCACCGGTAAAGCCGTTGAAGAACGGCACCGCCAGACTCGAGAGCGTCGCAAGGAGCAGCATGGTCGCCAGCATCGGAACGACCTTCTTGAGGCCCCCATAATCGGCGATCCAGCGCGATCCGCCCCGCTCGGCGAGCATACCGACCAGGAAAAACAGCATCGGCGTCGAGATGCCGTGATTGATGTTCTGGAGAGCCGCGCCCATCGTGCCGATACGTGTGAACGTGAAGATGCCGAGTATGACAAAGCCGAGATGGGCCAGACTGGAGTAGGCGAGCAGGCGCTTGATGTCTGTCTGAACGGCCGCGATCATGGAGCCGTAGATAATGCTGATGATCGCCAGCGTGATAAAGACCGGCGCCGCCGCGTGCGCCTGAGCTGGAAAGAGCGGCAGCAGAAAGCGCAGGAACCCATAGGTTCCCATCTTGACCATGACGCCCGAGGAGATGACGTTACCGGCGGTAGGCGCTTCCGCATACAGATCTGCCAGCCAGGAGTGGAACGGAAACATCGGCACCTTGATCATAAAAGCCAGCGCGAACGCCGCGAACAGCCATAGCAGCGTCTGAGGCGGCGCATGACGCAGTGCAGCTCCGGCCACAGACCCGCCATCGGAAAGCGCGACGACATCGAACGAGCCTGCCACCTGATAGATTCCGATGATCGCCACAAGCATGAGGATGCTGCCTGCGAAGGTGTAGAGAAAGAACTTCAGAGCCGCTGCCTGCCTGTTCGCACTGCCAAAAATGCCGAGCAGGAAATACATGGGAATCAGCATGGCTTCCCAGAAGAAGTAGAACAGCACGAGGTCCAGTGCGCAGAACACCCCGATCAGCCCAGTCTCCAGCAGCAGCAGGAAGACCATGAACTCCTTGATCCTGTCCTTGAGCGAGAAAGAGAACAGGGCGACCAGTGTCATGAGCAGCGTCGTCAGGACGATCAGAAGGAGGCTGATGCCGTCCACACCCATGTGGTAGCGGATGTGGAGACCACCCATGCTGATCCAGTCGATGTTTTCGACGAACTGCATGTTTCGGGTGCCAGCATGGACATACTGGCTGTCGAAAAGCCCGAAGACGACGACGGCAAGCACGAACGTCAGCAGCGTGAAGCCCAGCGCCGTCCAGGTCACCAGAAGACGGGCCGTGTCCTCTATGACCGGTTTCGTCTTGTCCTGCAGACTGACCGCCTTCGGAGAGAGGTCTCTGGGGCGCGGCAGACACATGACGATAATCGCTCCCAGCAGAGGGAGGAACGTCAGCAAACTGAGCAGATTAGGTATCCCGGAGGTTGACATCGTTTTTCCTGAAAAGTTTGGGTCAGCGAGTGATCAGAGACTGCCATGTCGCCAGCAGTCCCAGCACGATGACGACCACACCGACAAGCATTCCCAGCGCGTAGTTGCGCACATAGCCCGTTTGAACGAGGCGGCCGACCTGGCTGACACCCCCGATGAGTTTCGCGAATCCGCTCACCGTGCCGTCGATCAGCCCGGCGTCTATCGTGCGCCATAGGATCGACCGGGAGACATAACCGCCGAAACGGACGAAGACGGCGTCATAGAGTGCGTCGAAGCCCCAGTTGGCTGTCAGGACACGGTACAGAATATTGCCGTTTTTGCGGGCCGGGGCGAGCAGTTCGCCCGACTGCATACGCTGCTTATAGACTGTGGCCGCCGCCGCCAGTCCGGCGATAGCGACGAGTGAAGAGACGATGTAGCCGACGATTGGGCTCCCAAGCAGGCTCTTACCCTCTTCCAGACCGCCCAGTTTCAAGGGCGCAATGCAGGTGTCCAGAAATCCTCCGAAGAAGACCGGGTAGAAGATGCCGCCTATCACAGAGAGGGCAGCCAGCACGTAGAGCGGCAGCAGCATGGTCGGAGGCGACTCATGGACGTGGCCCTCGGTCGGTTCCTCATGATGCTCTTCATTGCTGTGGTTCAGGTTCGGCAGTTTACCGTCCTCGAAGCGTTTGTCGGTATAGAAGGTCTTCCACATCATGCGGTTCATGTAGAACGCTGTGAGGAAGGCTGTGCCCAGACCGACGATATAGAGTATGGGGCCGGAACCCCAGGGCGATGCCGAGGCGCTGTCGAGGATCGCATCCTTGCTCCAAAAGCCGGCCATCAGCGGAAAGCCTGCGATGGCATAAGTCCCGATGAACATCAGAGTGCAGGTTTTGGGGATGAGTGCCTTCAGGCCACCCATCCTGTTCATGTCCTGCTCTCCGTTCATCGAATGGATGACCGCGCCGGAGCCAAGAAAGAGCAGCGCCTTGAAGAAGGCATGGGTCGTGACATGGAACATAGCGGCTCGGAAGTTGCCGACACCGCAGGCGAGGAACATATAGCCCAGTTGAGAGATGGTCGAGAAGGCAAGCACCCGTTTGATGTCGGTCTGCACCAGCCCGATCGTTGCGCCCAGCACGGCGGTCGCCAGGCCGATCCAGGCGACGATCTGCAGGGCAGCGGTCGACTGGATGAAAAGCCAGGAGCACCGCGTCAGCAGCACCACTCCGGCAGTAACCATCGTCGCGGCATGGATGAGCGCGGAGACGGGCGTCGGGCCAGCCATGGCGTCCGGCAGCCAGACAAACAGTGGGATCTGCGCGGATTTCCCCGCCGCTCCGATGAAGAGCAGTATGCAGATCGTCGTTACGGCAGGCGCGAACCAGAGATGCAGTGTGCCGAGATCGTGGCCCATCACGTCGTGGTGCAGTGCAGCCAGCTGCATCACGCCCGTGCCTTTGGCGGTGAAAAACGAGAGCGTTCCGAAGACGCTCCAGACCGCCATCATGCCCAGGGCAAAACCCAGATCGCCGACGCGGTTGACGATAAACGCTTTATTGCCCGCTTTGGCGTTGGCGATATCGGTATACCAGAAACTGATCAGGAGATAAGAGCAGGTTCCCACGCCTTCCCACCCGACGAACATCAGCAGGAAGTTCTCTCCGAGGACCAGCAGCAGCATCATGAAGATGAACAGGTTGAAATAGGTGAAGAACCGGTTGAACTCTTTGTCTTCCGCCATATAGGAGGTCGCATAGATATGGATCAGTCCGCCTACCCCGGTGACGATCAGCGTCATTAGGAGGGAGAGGGGATCGAGGAGCAGGGCAAAATTAACCTGAAATCCCCCGAACTTGATCCACGGCGCGTCCGG